>JBDTWV010000142.1:0-6447 GCA_040006495.1 Dokdonella sp. | reverse complement strand
GTCGCAGGCGACGACGAGGTCGGCGTAGATCGTAAGGGGCCCGTCGGGACCCTGCACTTGCACGCCGGTGACTCGCTCGTTGTCTTGCAGCAAGCCGGTGGCGGCGTGACGCATGCGCAGATCGAATCCCGCATACCGACGTCCCTCGGCGGCGAGCAGGTCAAGGAAATCCCATTGCGGCACCAAAGCGAGGTAGGCAAACGGACGCAGGCCACGAAAGTCGACCAGCGGTTGCGCTCGGCCGCCGACGATGCCGTCGAGATGATCGACACGACGCTGTGGCAGCTGTTCGAATTTCTGCAGCAGGCCGAGCTCATCGATAATCTGCAGGGTGGATGGGTGCACGGTGTCGCCGCGGAAATCGCGCAGGAAATCGGCGTGTTTCTCAATCACCGTTACCGCCACGCCAGCGCGGGCCAGCAGCAGACCCAGCATCATGCCGGCCGGACCGCCGCCGACGATGCAACAGCGCGTGTGCAAGTTTGTGCTCGTGACGGCGCTCATTGTGCGAGTATGGCGCACCGCGCGGAGATCGCCATCGTGCCCTCCGGCATTCGCCTGCGCTGGCAACCAGCTCAGGCGCGCGCTACGCTCGCGCGCCTATGACCGACTCCACTCATCACGATTTCTCGATCGAACCTGCCGACGGCGAGCGCCTGGCCAATCTCGCCGGTCCGTTCGACGAACATTTGCGCCAGATTGAACTGCGACTCGGCGTGGAGATCTCCAATCGCGGCAACGTGTTCCGCGTAACCGGTGCCGATCGCCCGATGCGACTCGCCGAGCGCGTATTGCGCAAGCTCTATGACGCTACCGAGGATGAAACCCTGACCGGCGCGCAGATCAACCTGCACTTGTCCGAATCGGGTGTCGACGCGCTTGGCATGTCCGCGGATGGCGACCTGCGCGAGGTCGGGATCAAGGTGAAACGCGGCCTGATCCGCGGGCGTGGTGCCAACCAGACCAAGTACCTGCAAGCCATCGCCCAGCACGACATCAACTTCGGCATCGGTCCGGCCGGCACCGGCAAGACCTACCTCGCTGTTGCAATGGCGGTTGACGCGCTCAACGACAACCGAGTCCAGCGCCTGATCCTGGTGCGCCCCGCGGTCGAGGCTGGTGAGAAGCTCGGCTTCCTGCCCGGCGACCTCAGCCAGAAGGTCGATCCCTACCTGCGCCCGCTCTACGATGCACTGTACGAGATGGTCGGAATCGAGAAGGTAATGAAGCTGATCGAGCGCAATGTGATCGAAATCGCTCCGCTCGCCTACATGCGCGGCCGTACCCTAAACGATGCGTTCGTGATCCTCGACGAGGCGCAGAACACCACGATCGAGCAGATGAAGATGTTCCTGACGCGGATCGGCTTCGGCTCGGTCGCTGTGGTCACCGGTGACATGACCCAAACCGACCTGCCCAAGCACGTGAAGTCCGGCCTGCGCGACGCGACCGAGGTGTTGCACGGCGTCGAGGGCGTCAGCTTTACCTTCTTCACGGCGAAAGATGTCGTGCGCCATCCACTGGTCCAGCGCATTGTGCACGCCTACGAAATGCGTGAGGCTGCAGCGCAAGCGGCGAAGGGCGATGGCAGCTGATTCGCGGACGCGCCAAGCCGCAAAAGCTTCCGACGCAGCCGACAAGATTTGCCTGTGGCTGAAGAACGAGGCAGGCCGACGCGGAGTACCGGTGCTGCGATCGTTCGAGCGATGGATCGACGCGATCCCGCAGCTGCGCGAACATCACGACTGGGTCGAGCTGAACATCCTGATCGTCGACAGCACCGCCGGACAGCGTTTCAACCGCGATTTCCGCGGTCGTGATTACGCGACCAATGTGCTCAGCTTTCCGTACGAGCCAGGTCCAGGCGAGCACACCGGCGTGCTCGGCGACATCGTAATCTGTGCACCGGTTGTCGCACGCGAAGCGCTTGCGCAGCGCAAACCGGTACGCGACCACTTTGCGCACATGACGATCCATGGCGTCTTGCACCTGCTCGGCTACGACCACGAAACCGATCACGACGCCGAGCGCATGGAGGCCCTTGAGCGTCACATTCTCGCCACTCTGGGCATGGCCGATCCATACGCCTTGCGCGATTGACCGATTCGCGACATCGACATCCGCCGATGCCTGAGCGACATGCAGGTGGGCGTGGATCGTGGTACCGGCACATCGTTCGAAATCAGACGCTGAGTCGCAGATCCACTCAATTTGCCATCGTTTGCCCTGAGGCATCGAAGGACAAGTCCCAAGCACTCACTCATGCTTTCTTGCGCTCCAGACGTCCAGCAGGTTTTGGTTTCATGCATTGCTCGTGTTTCAACTGCACCGCTCCGGGCAAACGCTCTGCGAGGAATTCGACGAATGCGCGAACGCTTGGCAGTTGACCGCGCCGACTCGGATAGACGAAATGCATCGTGCCCTGCGGCATGCTCCACGCGGGCAGCACAACTTCCAATTCGCCGCGCGTGATCGCCGGCGCGCAGACGAACTCCGGCAGCATCGCGATGCCGAGGCCGCGCCTTGCCGACTCATGCAACACCGCGAACTCGCCGCAAGCGACCCGCGCTGTCATTTCGATATTCGCCTTGTTGCCATCGGCGTCCGCCAACTCGACGATTTGCGCGCCGTCGTGTTCTAGCATCGACAACAACGGTAGACGCTCGAGGTCGCCCGGCTGTTGCGGCCGACCGTGCAGGTCGAGGAACGCAGCGCTTGCGACCAGCAACACGCGCGACCGTCCGAAAGTGCGCAGCACCAAGGTCGCATCAGTGTCGAGCTTGTCGCGCACCCGGATCGCCAGATCGAAGCCCTCCGCGATCACGTCGACGCGTCGATTGGTCGCCAACATGCGCACTTGCACCTTCGGACACTGCAGCAGGAAGTCCGGCAACACGTGCGCGACGATCGTCTGCGCGATCGACACCGGGCAACTCACGCGCACAATGCCGCGCGGCTCCGCGCGCAACTCGTCGACAACGTCCTGCGCGGCCTGCGCTTCCTCCAGTGCTGCGCGGCAATGCGCATAGAAACGCTCGCCGATGTCGGTGACCGCGAAGCGCCGCGTGGTCCGCTGCAGCAGACGCACACCGAGACGTTCCTCGAGCTGCGCGACTCGCTTGCTCAACCGCGATTTCGGCGTGCCGAGCGCGCGCCCGGCGGCCGAAAAGCCGCGATGCTGGACGACGGCCGCAAAGAAACGCAGGTCATTGAGGTCGTGCAATGCGCCTTCGCCGTAGGTCATCATTGTTCTCTATGGTGAACGAGCTATCGCGTAACCGCGGACTCGTCGCTTGATTGTCCACGATTATCGTAATCTCTACCCAATCAGGCGTGCGCCCGCATCAACGAGATCCCGAAAACCTCCTGCACGTCGACTCCAGCACGCTCGACGCGCACTCGGTCTTGCGCGAACTCGGCGCCGCGATCGTCATCACATGGAAGCACGCGCATCCAGGCGATGCATGTCCTATCGCAATCTCGCCGCGCCCCCGTTGCCGCACTGGACGCGGGTCGCCGATGCAATCGATCTGGCGCTGCGCATGGGCGGTGAAGTGCTCGAGGAGTCCATCATCGCCGCCGTCGTCGTCATCGGTCCGAACAACCGCCCGGCTGTCTAATCGAGTACGCCACTCATTCACCGCAATGTCACCTAGGCGTCGTGGAGCGCGGTCACCGGGTCGACGCGCGCAGCGCGACGCGCCGGCAACCAGCAGGCGACGGCTGCGACCGCAAACAACAATAACGTGATCGCAATATAGGTCGCGGGGTCGCTGGCGCTCACGTCGAACAATACCGCTCGCATCAATCGCGTCAGCGCCAACGCCGCCATCACTCCGATCGCCACGCCGACGAGCGCGTGCTTCATGCCCTGTCCGACAACCATCTTCTGGACATCGGCCGACTGCGCGCCAAGCGCCATGCGGATGCCGATCTCACCGGCTCGTTGCGTGACCGAATAGGCCATCACGCTGTAAACGCCCAGGCTCGAAAGCAGCAACGCCAGACCCGCGAAGACGACCAGCAGGATCATGGTCAATTGACGATCGGCCATCGACCGGTTGACGAAATCCTGCATCGTGCCGGCACCGACCAACGGGATGCCGGCGTCGACGTCGTGCAGCGCGGCGCGGACGCTCGCAGTGAGCGCGGCTGGATCGCCATCGGTGCGGATCAGGATGCCGATGAAATTCTCCGGGCGCTGCATGACCGGGTAGAACATTTCGGGCTCGGGCGGCGCAGCGAGACTGGTCGTGTGCACGTCGGCGACGACCCCGACAATCTCCGCAGTCATTTGCATCATGCCGGTGACGAGCTTTTGACCAAGCGGATTGCCGCCGGGGAACAATTGCTTCGCCATCGCCGCGCTGATGATGACGACGGGAGGACTGGAAGATGTGTCGTGCTCAGAAAAATCGCGACCAGCCTTGAACGGGATGCCGAGCACGCCGAACCGGTTCGGGCTGATCAAATGCCGGATTGCGAGCGGGCGCTCGGACATCGGCGGCAGCGGGCGACCGACCACGGCGTAAGGTGATTGACCGTCGTTGCCACTCAGCGGCGGATCGTCACTGAGTGCGACCGAGCGCGCTCCAGGGATCGCCTGCAGCCGGTGATACAGGCGCGAATAGAAGTTCGCGGTCGCTTCAGTTCGAGGCGGATATTGCGCCGGCGGCACGACGAGGAAGCCGCTGAACACACCCTCCGCGCGGAAGCCGGGCGAAACGTTGTGGATGTGCACGAAGCTGGAAATCAGCAGGCTCGTCACGATCAACAACACGACCGACACCGCGATCTGTCCGATCAGCAATCCACTCCGGATGCGGCTGCGACTGCGATCGGCCGTCGATTCGCGGCTGGAGTCCTTCAGCGAATCGTTGACTGCATGCATCGATGCCTGCATCGCAGGAATCACCCCGAGTGTGAGTCCGACAAGGACCGATACGCCAAGCGTGAACGCGACAACCGATGGATTCAGCGAGATCTCCTCGGCACGTGGGATGAAATCCTCACCGAGCTGCGCCAACAGTGGCAGGCTGGCCGCGGCGAGCAGCAGTCCAAGCAGGCCTCCACCGATCGCGAGCAGCATGTTCTCGGCGAGGAACGGAAGAACCACATGGATGCGCCGCGCGCCCAGTGCGAAGCGGATACCGATTTCCTTGCGCCGCCGTGAGAACCGCGCAAGGACGAGATTGGCGACGTTGGCACACGCAATCAGCAGGACAGCCGCTACTGCAGCGAACAGCATCGCATAGGTCTGGCGCTGGCCACCGACCAGGTCGTCCTGCAGCAATCCGACGTGGATCCTCGACTTCACATCGGCATTGGTCGGGTGTGCGTGTGCGTATCCAGACGCGATCACGTCCATGGCCGCGCGTGCCTGGCGCAGGTCGACACCCGGCCTTAACCGTGCCAGCACCGTATAGAACAGGCCGCCGCCGTCGACCTGCTGCGGAGTCAGGAACGACGCCTCATCCGGGCGCGTCGTGAACAGCGCGGCGGGGGCGATAGGAAAACCCGAAATACTTTTTGGCATCACGCCGATGATCGTGTGCGGCTTGCCATCCAGCGTGATCGAACGGCCGATCGCATCCGCTTGCGCCGCGTAATGTTGCTGCCAGTAACCGTAGCTGAGCATCACCACCGCCGCACCGCCGGCCCGATCCTCGTCGGGCAGAAATCCGCGTCCTTGCAGAGGCTCTACGCCGAGCAGCGGAAAATAGTTGGCCGAGACAATCATCCCGCGCACCTGTTCCGGATCGCCGCGTCCACTGACCGTGAACGCGGTCGGCGTCGACAGGGACAAGTCGCTGAACACCTGCTGGCGCTCACGAACTGCGAGCATGCGTGGAAACGAGAATGGTTCAGGCGCACCGGCACGCTCCGCCTCCACTGAGGTCAGCTGCAAGATCTGCGCGGGATGCACATACGGCAGCGGGCGCAGGAAGATCGCATCGATGATGCTGAAGATCGCGCTGTTGGCGCCGATGCCGAGCGCCAGGGCGGCGATCACAACCAGACTGAAGGCCGGCGCCTTGCACAATGAGCGGAACGCGAATCGGATGGTATCCATGGAACCCCGTGCTGCGCCGACGGCTGGATCGCCGTGCGCGCGAGGGTACAAGCGCGCGCACCGAAGCGCGAGGCGAGTGCGCGATGCAGGCCAAGCCGGTCACCCCGTTCCGTCAGACGCCGGAAGTCGCCGCGACGCGCCAGAGCCGCGCAACTTGCCCGCGATCTGAACTGGCGCGTATCGTGGCTGCACGTTCCGCAGACGTTGCCCCTCATGGATTTCATTCAGTCCGCGCCGATCCTCGGCAACCAGTATCGCGATGATCCGGTATTGCGCGCGTACCTCGAACGCGCACTGCCGCGCGACATGCGTGCGGAAATCGAGAACGATCTCGACGAACTCGGCGCGCACGCCGCCGATGCGTGGACCGCCGC
>JBDTWV010000141.1:0-6471 GCA_040006495.1 Dokdonella sp. | reverse complement strand
GAGCTCGATGTTCGCATCGTTGGGCGCCAGTTCGCGAGCGCGGCCCAGTAGCTGCGCGCCTTCCGCGGCATCGCCGCATTGGTAACGCAACATGCCGAGCAGATGCAGCGTGTCGGCATCATCTGGATGTTGCGCAAGCTGTGCGCGATAGCCTTGTTCGGCTTCGTCGAAACGGCCTTGGCGGTGCAGGTCAATCGATTCCTTGAGCATGCGCTGAGTGATTCTCGTACAAATGAATGGGGGCGGGCGCCAACACGGCTGCGGCGGTGCCGCGGGCGTGGGGCCACGGTCGGGATCGCGAAATTATGCCGCATTGCCGCGCGCCGAATGTTTGCGCGCGCTCGTGGGGCCCGGTTGCTGCTGCAGATCAGGTGCCCGTGGCCACGCCCGACCCGATGTGACGCAGGGTTTGCGCATCCACGCACAGATGCCGCTGCACGCGCTGCACGATGTACTCCTCGATGAAGCCGCGCAGCGACAGGTCGCGTATGAAGCCGCAATGGCCACCATATTCCGCGAAGTCGAGCTCGATTTGTGGCGCCAGTTTGAGTGCGCGAAAGGCCGTGACCGGAATCACCGGGTCGTCAGTCGAGGTCAGGATTGTCGCGGGCACGCTCAAGTCATTGAGGCGGTCGCCGGCGATCGAATAGCCGTCAAGATAGTTTTCCAATGACCCGTAGGTTGTGTGGCGCAGAACCAGCGCGCGGGTCAGCTCACGCAGGTTGCCCGCCAGTTCCTTTTGTGCGAACCAGTCGACCTCCGGGAACAGCTCTTTTTTGCGTTTGAGCGAGCTGCGCCACTTGTGCAGAAAATAACTTTGATAAAACCACGGTCCCACCTCCAGCCCGAACAAGCCGGCCTCCGGGCTGATCACCGGGCATATCGCCGCCGCGTACCCGAGCGTGATGCCGGCCGCAGGTGCGCGCAGCGCGACGCGCAAGGCGAAGTTGCCGCCGAGCGAGAAGCCGGCGATCGCAAGCGGCATCTGCTGCCCGAATTGGCGCTGGACCGCGTGCACCGCACCGACGACTTCGTCGATCCGGCAGGAGTGGAACAGGTCGCGATTGAGATGGTGCGTGTCGCCGTGATCGCGGAAATTCAGGCGGAACACATCGAAACCGGCATCAAGCAGGCGCGCACCCGTATTGAGCAAATAACTCGAGCGCGCACTGCCCTCCCAACCATGCAGCAGTACGACCAGGCCGCGCGGCGTGGCGTGGGCGTGTTGCGCCGTGTGGAAGCCCTGCAGGCGTACGCCCTCGCCACAGTCGAGGATATGCGTGGTCGCATCGCTTTCGATGCCCGTTCGAGCGCGACGCGACACCCAGCGCCGCAGCGCGCTCGACGCAAGCACCGATTGCACATGCGGGTTGCGCAGCAGGCGCGGTGGCCGGAAATCGGCGGCCTTGATCAGCGGTGGCTGCCCGCGCTCCGCATCCACGCCGCGGGCCTCACTCGTCGCCATAGCCCAGGCATCGCACGATGCGCGCGCGACTCTCCTCGGCCATGCGTCGGCGCGCATCCGGCGTCAGCGGCACGGGTTCAAGGAAATGCACTTGCGCATCCATCGACGGGTTGCCGAGGATGCGCAGCAAGTTCGCGAAGAAACTCTCCTTTACGCCGAATGGCACGCGCAAATCCTGGCATCCGTCATTGCCGTAGCGCAGGGCCACGGGCTGCGCCGGGACATCCGCATCCAGCGCGGTCTGGAAGATGCGCGCGTGGAACGTGCCGACCCTGTCGCCATGCCCGCTGCCGCCTTCGGGAAATACGCCGACCGCGTCGCCCGCGCGCAGGCGTTCGACCACGCGTGCCATCACCACATTCAGTGAATCGGTGCTGCCGCGACGATGGAAGATCGTGCCAGCCCGCATGGCTATCCAGCCCACATACGGCCAACGTGCAATCTCGGCTTTGGCGACGAAGCTGACCGGACGCACGCTGTGGATCAGCACGATATCGAGCCAGGACACGTGATTGGCCACATACAGAACCGCGCCCGGCAACGCCGGGCCGAAGCGTCGAATCCTAAACCCGAACGTGCGCACCAACGCGCCGGACCACCAGCGGATCGCACATTTTTCGAATGTGGTCTGGCCGATTCGGATACGCGCCGCGATCGGATTGAGCGCGAGGAAGGCCAGCGGAGCCGCGATCAGTGCAAGCACGATCAGCAGCGGGGCGCGGATCGCGTAACGCAGTGCGCGCAAGCGATCGCTGTGCGCATCAGAGGCAAGTGGACTGGCGGCGGGCATCATCGAATGACGGATGTTAGCGGAAAAATGGCGCACTGCGGCAAACGTGCCGCGGGTCACTCTTCGAGTTGTGCCAGCGCGTCGGCCAAGTCGTTCAAGTGCTCCTCCCACCACCGCGCCTCGCCAACGTACGCGAATGCGCGTGGGAACGCCGGATCGTGCCAGCGAGCGGCGACCCAGCCGGCCCAGTGCACCTGGCGCATGATGCGCAGCGGTTCGATCAGGCCGAGTTCGCGGAAGTCGAAATCGCGGAACTCGGCATAGCCTTCGAGTAGTGCGTCGAGCGCGGGCCGCGTCGGTGCAAGCATCCACAGGTCCTGGATCGCCGGGCCCATACGGGCGTCGTCGAGGTCGACGAAGTGCGGGCCGGTGTCGGTCCACAGCACGTTGCCGGCGTGACAGTCGCCGTGCAGGCGGATGCGCGCGATGGGTTCAAGTTCGGCACAGCGCGCATCGATGATTGCGGCGATCGCCGTGGTGCGTGCGCGGTAGGTGTCTATTAGGCGCTGCGGCAACAAACCCGACGCGATCACGGCGCGCGCGGCATGGCGGACGAAGGTATCGGTGTCGATGGTGCCGCGCTCGTGGAAGCGCGCGCGTGCACCAACGCCGTGCATGCGTGCGAGCAGGCGGCCCATCCAGGCGAGGTGATCGGCCGATTCGAGTTCCGGTGCCCGACCGCCGCGGCGTGGATACAGCGCGTAGCGGAATCCGGCGTGGCTGAGCAGCGTGGTGCCGGCGATCAGCAGCGGCGCGACCATCGGCAGTTCCGCATCGGCCAGTTCCAGCGCGAACGCGTGCTCTTCGGCGATCGCAGCATCGCTCCAGCGTCCGGGCCGGTAGAACTTCGCGACCAGCGGCGTGGCGTCTTCGATGCCGACCTGGTAGACACGGTTTTCGTAACTCGCCAACGCCAGCAGGCGGCCGTCGCTGACGAAGCCGGCTGCGTCGATCGCATCGAGTACGAGGTCCGGTGACAGGTTCGCATATGGGGTGCCGTCGGAACTCACGATTCAGATCGCCTTCGGCGTCTGGCGCGGCACGACGGCGAGGGTGAGCCGCGAAATGCACAGCAGCCGCGCATGTTCGTCCTCGATGCGGATTTCCCAGACTTGGGTGCTGCGCCCGATATGCAGCGGCCGCGCGGTGCCGGTGACGATGCCGTTGGTCGCCGCGCGCAAGTGGTTGGCGTTGATGTCCAGACCGACCGCCATTTCGCTGGTCTCGATGCACAGATTGCCCGCTGTGCTACCGAGGGTTTCCGCCAGCGCGACCGACGCGCCGCCGTGCAGCAGTCCGAACGGTTGTTTGGTGCGCGCGTCGACCGGCATCGTGCCGCGCAGGTAATCGTCGCCGATCTCGGTGATGCGCATGCCGAGATGGTCGACCAGCGTGTCGTGGTTCCACGCGTTGATGTGGGCGAGATCGGTGGTGTGTTTCCAGAGGCTCATGGATAGCTCCGTGGATGGGTGGTGGACTATAGCAACGCGGCTGTCACCGTCCTCGATCGTGGAGGCACTGGAACGCGCGATGTGCTGTGCGCGAACGGCATCGCGGCTGGCGTCGTCCCACCCGAGCGAGCATTCGACACGCCGCTATCGTTCGCCAGCATGTTTCTAGGATGCCCACTTCGGCGACAATTGCACGATGCCCCACTTCGTCACCTTGCAAGCCAGCGGCAAACGCTTTCGTGTCGATGCGGGTGAAACCGTGCTCGAAGCGGCGCAGCGCGCCGGGCTGGCGCTGCCGTATTCGTGCCTCGCCGGCGTTTGCGGCAGTTGCAAGGCGACCCTCGTCGAGGGTGAGTGCGTGTACCCGCGCAACCCGCCGATCGCATTGAATGCAGCCGAGCAGCGGCGCCATCAGATCCTGCTGTGCCAAGCGGTGCCGGCCAGCGATCTGCTGATCGCCGCGCGCGAAGTCGCGTCGGTCGCCGACATCCCGCGCCGCGTGTTGACGCTGCGGGTCGTCGACAAGACCTTGCTCAGCGACGACGTGGCCCGGCTCAGGCTGATCAGCGCGCGCGGCGAGCGTCTGCGCCGGCTGCCCGGCCAGTATCTGGATGTTCTTCTCGATGGTGGCAAACGTCGCGCGTTTTCGATCGCCAATGCGCCGCATGACGACGATGCGATCGAGCTGCACGTGCGCCGGGTCAGCGGCGGCGGCTTCACGACCAGCGTATTCGACGACATGCACAGCGGCGCGCTGCTGACGGTCGAAGGCCCGCTCGGCACGTTCGTGCCGCGCGAGGACAGCGAGCGGCCGATGCTGCTGATGGCAGGCGGCACTGGTTTCGCGCCGATCAAGGCGCTCGTCGAGCACTTCCTGCACCTGGGTACGCGCCGACCGATCACGCTGTACTGGGGCGTTCGCGCCGAGAGCGATCTGTACCTGCGCGGCTTGCCCGAGCGCTGGGCACGCGAGGTGCCGACGTTCCGCTTCGTTCCGGTGATCTCCGAGGGCAAACCGCCTGCGGACCTGCGCCGCGGGCTGGTTCATGAGGTGCTGCTCGCGGAACATCCAGATTTGTCTGGTGTCGATCTCTACATGAGCGGTCCGCCGACGATGATCGACGCGGGCCGGCGCGCATTTGTTGAAGCCGGACTGCCCGAAGATCGCCTGTATTACGATTCGTTCGATTACGCACCCGACGTGATTGCCGAAATTCTCGGTAGCCGTGCCGGCATTCACGGCCTGTAGGTACGCTGCCAGCACGGCCGGACGCGACCCACCATCACGGAACGACACACGCCATGACGCGCACCTTCATTCTTGTGATTGCCCTGCTGCTGGCCAGCACCAGCGTGCACGCGATGCGATGTGGAAACCGCTTGGTTTCCGACGGCAGCCAGGACTTCCAGGTGCGCGAGCGCTGCGGCGAGCCGTTCTGGGAGGATCACTACACGAATGTCGACGTCATCGGCGCATACGGTCCGCAGGAACAACAGCGCAGCGTGCAGTACGCAGTGTGGTACTACAATTTCGGTCCGAGCCAGTTGATGCGCCAACTGATCTTTCGCGACGGCGTGCTGCTGCGCGAAGACACACTGGGTTATGGCGTCGCCGAAATTGGCAGCGACTGCAACCCGAATCGCACACTCGATGGCCTCAGCATCGGCGAGCTTGTCGCGCGCTGTGGCGAACCGGCCTCGCGCCGCAGCCAGACCGACACGATCGTGCGCCGGCCCGCACGCGGCGTCGAGCAGTGGCGCGACCAGCGCCGCGAGGAATGGATTTACGATGGCATTGACAGCCGCTTCGTGCGGATCGTGCGCCTGGTCGATGGACGCGTCGAAGGTGTTGATCGCGTGGCACGTTGACGGCAGGGCTGACTGAACACCCCATTGCGACGGCTGGCCCAGTTGCGCAGCGGGGTCTACTTCGCCTGCGGCAACCGCGGGACGCCATGTTCGCTGCGTTCCTCGAACGCGACCGGGCGCGTATCGACCGGGCCACGCGGCAGGTGAGGACCAACCAGCGAGGTGGGTTCGCCGCGGGTGAGGCGCAGGGCGTTGATGTAGCAGGCGTTCGCGCTGGCGATATCGCCTTCGCCCTTGCGGCAATCGCCGAGTGCTTCCCACGCGCGCGGTGATTCAGCGATGCCCAGTGCGCGTTCGAGGGGCTCCTCGGCCTTCGACCACAGCGATTGCTGGACGTATAGACGCCCGATCGTGGTAAGTAGCGCGGCGCTGTTCGGGGCGATCGCGAGCCACCCTTCGGCCTTGTGCGTGCGTGCCGACAACTCGTCCGGGCCGAGGTCGGCGTAGCAGGTCGCCAGTTCGTCGCTCCATTCGCGACGCTCGGCCGATTCGATCTCATCCATCGCGGCGAGGGTCTGGTGCAGCGCGGCCGCGCGGAGCGCGAATGCGCCGATGAGTTCCGGACGACGCCGTTGGGCGCGGGTCGCGGCATTCCAGGATGCATTGAGTCCCGTTGCGTCCGGCGCGGTCGCGAGTGTGGCGGCCAATACACGGGTTTCCAGTGCGGCCTGCACATCCGGAGTCAACGATTGGCTCCGCGCGAGCACCGGCAACGCGTCCAGCGCGGCTTGCGTGTCGCCGCCGGCGAGTGCGCTCTCGACCAGCAAGCGCCAGCCACGCAGCGATAGCGTATTCGCCGCTGCGGCCGCTTTCAGCAGGGCCAGCGCTTCGGGGTTGTGACCGTTCTCGATGAGGAAACGTGCGCGCAACGTGTCGGCGGCGCGCGCGCCACTGGG
>JBDTWV010000140.1:0-6499 GCA_040006495.1 Dokdonella sp. | reverse complement strand
AAATTTCCCACAAATTTCCCATCCAAACGCCCAAGACAATGAAGGGATGCGGGCCCCATTCTGCGGTGGATGGCGCCGTTCCGGACCCCCCGTATTCCAAAGGTCAAAGGTTCCGGTTTTGCGGAAACCCTGTGCCGATGCGTACCCCGGATTCAGTGCGTAAGACGCGAACAAATTGTCAGTCATGGCAAACGTGGGGTGATCATGAAGATGGGAATCGCCTGGGTGGGTTACGCGTCGTGGTGCGGTGTTGCTTTGGCCCTGTCCGTCTGTGCCCTGATCAAACCGACTTTGGCCCAATCCAGAGTCCAGAGGCCGCAGACGCTCGATTGGCAGACCAGCCCGCTTGACCTCGACCTGCGCGGCATGAATGGCGAGCGCTATGAGTTCCTGTGTCCGCCGGGCAAGCCGCAGCCCAGCCGCGTCGTTGGCGACGGCATCTATACCGACGATTCCTCGATCTGCACGGCGGCCGTGCATGCCGGCGTGATCTATCCAAAGGCAGGCGGACGTGTCGCGATCGAAATCCGCCGAGGCCAGCAAAGTTACGCCGGCGCCGATCGCAACTATGTCGAGTCCAACAGCTACGCGGGCCCGTGGAGCGGCAGTTTTGTCGTGATCACGCCAGCCGATGCCACCGCTACACATTCCCATTGAAGGAGCGTTCCATGATTCGTTGCAGCCTGATCCTACCCATCACTCTCGCCGCCGTACTGGCAGCGATTGCAGGGCATGCCCAAAGTATCGATGCCTACAATCCGAACCCGTCCGGCCCGGTCAACACCATGGCGCCGCAGGCTGATGGAAAGCTCATCATCGGCGGCAATTTCTATGCGATCGCAGGTGGGCCGCAGTCGCGCATTGCGCGCCTCAACGTGGATGGGTCGCTCGACACCAGCTTTGCCAACATCGGAGTCAACAGCAACATCACCGCGGTGGCTGTGCAGCCGGACGGTAAGGTGCTGATTGGCGGCGACTTCGATCAAGTCGGTGGCCAAGCGCGTCATCATCTGGCACGGCTGAACGCGGATGGCACGCTCGACAGCGCATTTGCCGATCCGGGCCTGGATGGCGGGGTCGTCGCGATCGCTGTACAGCGCGACGGCAGCGTCGTGGTCGGTGGCAGCTTCACGAAAGTCGGATCAGTTGCGAAAAACTATCTTGCCCGACTCGATGCGCAGGGTGGATTCGACCAGAACAGTTTTGCGAACCCGCAACTGTGCTGTGGCCCAGTGCGGTCGGTGGCATTGCAGGCCGATGGCAATGTCCTTGTCGGTGGTTACTTCTCGCAAGTCGGCACCGCGTCGCAGTTCTACTTCGCGCGCTTCTCGGCGAGTGGCGCATTCGATGCGACATTCCCGAACATCGGGCGCGACATCCAGGCCGGCTCGATCGTGGTGGCGCCCGACGGCTCCGTGTATGTCGCCGATGTTGGCGCAGAGTACGTCGTCAAACTGACGGCGGGCGGAACCGCGGCTCCCGGGTTCACCAGCGCGGTGGCGGATAGCACGATCAATGCGATCGCCTTGCAACCGAATGGCAAGGTCGTGATCTCCGGGATATTCCAGACCGTTGGTGGCCAGGCGCGACACGGCATGGCACGCCTGAACGCGGACGGGTCACTCGACGCGACCTTTGCCGACCCGCAATTGAGTTTGGATTCAACGCACCCGAACGGATACGTTTACGGCGTTGGCGCGCAATCCGACGGCAATATCGTTGCAGTCGGCAACTTCAGCCTGGCCAGCGGGCAGCCACGCAACCTGATGGCGCGCATCACGACGGGCGACTACGTCAAGAACGCGCTGACCGTGCAGCCCGGCAGCGGCAACCTGATCGCGACCTGGACTCGAGCGGGCGACGGCCCTGAACTGGTGCAGGCGCCGAACCTTGGGCACTCAACCGATGGCGTGAACTTCACGATCGTCGGCCCGATGACTCGGATCGCCAACGGCTGGCAGGTCACTGCTCCTTACAACGTGCACGGCTCGCTGTTCTATCTGCGCGCATCCGGCACAACCAGCAACGGCGCCGGCAATGGATCGCCAGGTCAAATCGCGAGCGATGTGTTTTTCAGCGACACGATTTTCAAGTCTGGCTTCGAGTGAGCCAATGGCATGACCGTGCGCGGATAGCGGCGTCCACGCGTTTGCAACGGACCTTCCAAATGCCGAAAAAAAGTGGTGTGCCAGTGTTTCACCTCTGATGCGATTCAAGGAGAACGATCATGAACGACTCAGTAAAGTTTGATGCCATCCCTCCCTGCGAAACGGTACGAACGCGACGGAATCAGTTTCGCGCCGCCACCGCGGCGGTCGCCTTGGCAGCCTCGCTCGCGGCAATGTTCGCGCCGTCTAGCGCGATGGCGCTGGACGGCACGTGGGATACCTCTTGGGCCCCGCGCAACAGCAACGAAAGGGGCATTCCCGGCTTGTTTCAGGATATGTATTCGCTCGGCGGCGGCGGCACTTACGCTGACGACATGACCGCTGTGGCAACCGTGGTGCAGACCGACGGCAAGATGCTGGTCGCCGGCTTCGGGTGGAACACAGCCACCAGCAACGATCAGAACGCCTGCATAATTCGTCGCTACGGCGCGGATGGAAGTATCGATACCAGTTTTTCCAATGGCGGTTCTTTCGTGCAGAACTGGACCAATGGCAGCGACAAGGTCGACTGCTATTTCAAACCAATCGCGTTGCAGCCCGATGGCAAGATCCTGATCGGCGGGCAGATCGTCTACTCAGACGGTAGCAGCGCCGAAGGCATCATCGAGCGCCTGCTCCCCAACGGATCGCTGGACGGTTCCTTCAACGGCAACGGCTACAGGAAAACGGGCATCTGGTCGGATGTCAACAGCGTGATGCTGGCCGGCAACGGAGATGTAGTTCTCGCCGGCACATACATACAGGCGAACTATACGGATAAGGATTTTGTACTTATCACGCTGAATGCGGCTGGCGCGGAGACTGGGCGCGCAGCTGGGTATTTTGATGTAGTCGGCAGTGATCGCAACGACACCGGCAACGCAGCGGTTATGGAATCGTGGGCTGTCGGAACGATAGGGAATTTCCACTCGCACGACGAGGTCTACGTGGTCGGCGTCGTCGACAATCCGTCCTACGCAACTGGCCAGCAACACCATTCCTGCGGTGTCACAGCGTTCACGCGTACGGATGGCGGTGCGTTCTCGCGCGATACCGGCTTCAACGGCACCGGTATGCTCAGGGTCGATTTCCCGGTCGGAATATCGGATACAGACACGACTTGCCGCAGTGCGGCGAGCGCCCCCGGCAGTTCCTTGTTCGGTCCGACCGGCGTCGTCGTCGGCGGCGAACGCTATTACACGCCCAACGGCGCGCCTGTCGGCAGTGCGAGCTACTACGCGCTGGAGGAAATCGACGCAAGCGGTGCGGTCTCACGCCACGACAACTTCGCCTTCTTCGACGATCTCAACGAGGCCGGCGCCTACAACTCGATCAATGCGATGGCCTGGGACAACCTCGGCAAACTGGTCACGGTCGGCTATGCCGGCATCGGTGCCAACGGCGACTCAACACATGCGCCCTCGGATGGCGTCGTCCGGCGTTTCAACGTCGACTTCAGCGTCGACGGAACCTTTGCCGCCGACCACAGCGGCACGTTGTTCGCCTCACTAGACACTACCGGTGTCACCGGCATCCTGCAATCACAGCGCGAATGGGTCAACGGGATCGCAACCGATCCGCTGCATGGACGCATCGTATTCGTCGGCGAGCGATCGCTCTGGCTCGGAGTGCTGCCCAACCGATATGCGTGGTTCCTCGGTGCAGTCCACGACGGAAATGTCGTGATCTCCGATCGGATTTTCGCCAACGGCTTCGAGTGATCGAATGCTGACGGTCAGACACGACGGGCAAGGGTGCGCCGCGCGGAATCGCTCATGCGCGGCGCATAAAGCGTTTCGATCTCAGCCGAATTAGACGGAGACAAACCATGCGTTGTGGAAAGGTAGTTATCGTGCTGACCGCGCTTGCTGCGTGCGCCTTGGCATCGGCTCGCGAAGGCGATCTGGATACGTCGTTCAACGGCAGTGGCACACTCGCGTTCTCGATCCGCGATGCGCAGCCTGCAATCGACTCCGGCAATGCCTTGGCGATCCAAGCCGACGGCAAGATCGTCGTCGTCGGAACGACTTACGAGGTCGAGCCACCCACCTCCAGGTGGACGGCAACGCGCATCAACTCCGACGGCTCGCTCGATGCGACCTTCGGCACCAATGGGCGCACGGCATTGAATCTCGGAGCACACACACAAAGTGCCGCTCCGATTGCACTCGTTATCCAGGACGACGGCAAGATTGTTGTCGGCGGCTACTATGATCTCCATCTCGCGATCGCACGACTCAACGTCGATGGCACGCTCGACAGCAGTTTCGGCAATGGGGGCGTCTGGCTTGGCAACCCGGTGGGCGGTATGACACAGCCCTACGTCAGCACCATGAGCCTGATTGCGCAACCCACCGGCGGCCAGATGATCGTATTCGCCGGTGGTGCCCCGACAGGTAGCGGCTCCAATTTCCTGCGCGGCTTCATCGATTCAACCGGCCAGTATCCCCACATGGATGTCATTGCTGGCCCGCTCACATTTAGCAATTTCAATGCGATGGTACAGCAGGGCAACAAGTTCCTGATGGTCGGTTCATCAGTGTCTGCGAGCGGACTCGGCACCTGCTCGAGTCGACGGTATCGGCTCGGTCGCTCGGGTCTTGGCAACCTGCAGTTTTTCGCGGACCCCATCTTTGTTGTATCGGATATCACGTTCGGTTCCGGAGCGACACCGCAATGCCATCTCGACTCCACCGCGCTGCTGCCAAATGGCGATGTTGTGCTCGGCGGACATCAGACAGACGGTGGATCCAACGAGGTGACGGTTGCTTATGGGTTGAACGGAGCGGACGGAAGGATGAATGACCGCATGATTCCTGATGCCTTTGTGAGCGCATTCCCGACCACCAGCGTCGCACTGTCTCAAGGCGATGGAAAGGTGATTCTGAGCGGCACCAGTGTGGTAGGCAATCGTCAGGGTTTTTTCCTGCAGCGACGCTTATGGCAATCCGGCAACCAGAGTGTTGATCCCACGTTCGGTAATGCGGGCACTGCGACGATCAATTTCGATCATGCCGGTGTGACGACGAACAGCTATATGAGCGCCACAGCGCTTGATCGTTACGGGCGCATCGTCGCCGTCGGTACAACCGAAGATGTTGGCCAAACGTCAGTAACGCATGTCGCGGTGATGCGTTTGCTGAGCGACGTGATCTTCAGAAACGGCTTCGAAACCAATTGATCTGCGGAAAGCGTGCGCCGCGAAAAAGCGCCCGCAACGCCTGTTCACAAAGTGGAGTTCAAGAACATGCAAGTTCGGTATCAAACCGCGTTGGCTGGAGTTCTCTTTGCGGTCGCACCCTTCGTGGTCGCCGCTGATGGAGCGTTGGACCTTGGTTTTGGCCTCGCGGGCAAAGCCCACATCGTCTATCCAACCCCACTTGGGAACGACCGGATGGATTTCAGTACCCATGACGTCGCCGTGCAGGCGGACGGCAAGATCGTGGTGGTCGGCGGCTTGACGTCGCCGACCGCTGCAATCAGCAGTTGGTATCTCGCACGCCTCAACTCGAACGGATCGCTGGATAACAGCTTCGTGCAGCCTGCGACGCAGCCGGGCTACTCCTTTCCGTTGAGCAACAGTTTTACCCCGTATGCGCAGGCTTACAGCATCGCGATTCGACCCGACGGCCGCTTGGTTGTGGCAGGAACTGATCGCGCGTCCAGCGCGTCGAACACGCTGACCAAAATCGTGGTCCTGCAGTTCAAGCCCGATGGTTCGCTCGACGCAGGTTTTGGCACGCAGGGGCGTTACGAGATACAACCAGCCGCGACCGACAGCGTCACGGTAGCGCGCATGCTGCTTCAACCCGACGGCTCCATCAATCTCGTCGGCACCTATATCCAGAGCTCCGGCGCCTTCAGTGGCAACCAGTTCTTTTTCGATCGCATCAATGCGGGTGGCACGAGCGACGAAACGTTCCACTATCAGCTCGGAAGCAGTCCAAACCAGAACGACCAGGCGCTCGACTTCGGAATCGACAGCCAGGGACGCTATGTGTTGACCGGCTATCACCTCGGCGCCAACGGCAATGACGACTGCGCGGTGATTCGCGTCCGCAACGACCTGTACGACGTCGACACATCGTTCGGCGACAACGGGCAGACGATCGTTGCGTTCGACAATGGCGGCGACAACAACGACTACTGCAACGCTATAGCGATCACGCCGGGTGGCTCGATCATTATCGGTGGTCGCGGCACCGCGACGGTTGGCTCCGGCACCTACCAAGCCGCGATCATGGCGATGCTCGATTCGAGCGGAAACCAGGCGTACTACGGCTGCGCTTCAGTTTGCCAGCCATACAGGCAGGCATTCGCGTTCAATGGAAATCCAGCCGCGGGGCAATCCA
>JBDTWV010000139.1:0-6520 GCA_040006495.1 Dokdonella sp. | reverse complement strand
GGAACTCATCGACGCCACCGATCTGGCCACACGCCTGCTCGGCGATTCGATCGCATCGAACCTCTTCATGCTCGGCTACGCCTGGCAGAAGGGCTGGGTGCCGGTATCGCTGGATGCGCTGATGCGCGCGGTCGAACTCAACGGCGCCGCGGTCGAGATGAACAAGACCGCGTTCAACTGGGGTCGCATGGCCGTGCACGACCTCGTCGCGGTGCGCAAGGCGGCGGGACTTGCTAATCCGGCGCTGCCGTCGGGTGCGATTCCGCTTGCGCTGCCGACGCGACGTGCAGCGGCGAATCCCGCCGTGGCGGATGCCGCAGCGCTCGACGACGCGACGCTCAGTAGCACGCTCGACGAACAGATTGCACGCCGTGTCACGTTCCTCACTGATTACCAGAACGCCACCTACGCGCAGCAGTACCAAGCACTCGTCGACAAGGTCCGCACCGCCGAGCAGGCGAAAGCGCCGGGCTTCACGACCTTGACCGCAGCCGTCGCACGCTATGCGTTCAAGCTGATGGCCTACAAGGACGAGTACGAAGTCGCGCGCCTGTATACGAGCGGCGATTTCGAGCAGCGCATCCGCGACACCTTCGACGGCGACTTCAAGCTGCACTTCAACCTCGCGCCGCCGCTGTTGGCCAGGCGCGACGCCGACGGCAACCTCAAGAAAGCCGAGTACGGCCCGTGGGTGTTTAGCGCATTCAGGGTGCTGACGAAATTGCGCGGCCTGCGCGGCAGCGCGCTCGATGTATTCGGCTACACCGCTGAGCGCAAGATGGAGCGCCAACTTATTGCCGACTACCGCAACACGCTCGACCAGCTGCTCGCTGGCTTGAACGCGGACAACCACGCCCTCGCGACCGAGATCGCCTCGGTGCCGGAACAGATCCGCGGTTACGGTCACGTCAAGGAGCGCCACCTCGCTGCAGCGATGAAGCGCCAGGGCGAGTTGCTTGCGGCGTGGCAAAACCCGCGGGCGGCACAAGCGGCGGCGTAAGTCGCCTCTCCATGACGTGTCTGCGCCTCCTTCGCTGAGGCCATCACTCTCAGTGCATCTGGGCCATACCCATCGCGGTGATCAAAACGACCGCTGCAAAAGCAACACAGAAAGACAGGATGGAAGGGGCAAGCCAAAGAGGATTCTTCCTTGCGATGGCCAGTGACACGCCACCGAACAGTCCGACGAATACCCCCGCGGCGACAGAGAGAAGCCATGTGCCGCCGACCCATCCATTCATCCATGAAAGGTTATGGGAGTAAACGATCGGCACCAAAAAAACGCCGACGCCAAAGGCAGAGCGATGACGATCCAATCTCGTGCAGCTTTGCAATTGATCATTGGACGGTCTCTTCCGGCAATCGCAAACCCGCGCAGAGCCTGCGAACCGTAGCGGCGTCAAGCTGAATGGGCGTCTGGTTCTCAACGACCAGCCGACCTAGGCGCGCGGCCGCGAACCCCATATCGGTGTCCGGCGTCGGTGACCGAGCGTACTGATCCGGGGCGATGATCGTCGCTAGCTGATAGAGCTGACTGAAGGCGAGATCCGTCGGCTCCCACTCCGCAGTCCCATTGCACAGCCGCGGGTAAGCTGCGTCATAGAATTTCAGCGCGACACCATGCAGTTCGTTCCGCGAATGCATGCCGAATAGGACGCGGTCGGTCGCTATGTTGAATTTTCTGCTTCCACGCAAGCGTTGGAGGCGAATCTACCCGTCGACAAGGGATGCGCTCAGGGCCTTCGCGTCGAAATTGCTGTATGGATCCCGCTGAACGCCATTGAGAAAGAACTCGCTTGCGGCATAGCCCGGCGCCAGCACGTAGAACGAGTCAGGACCGGGCCACGCACCCAATCGCCAGTTTCCCAGCCCCTGCCCATGCCAAGTGATAGCTGCCGACGGGCGCGGTCAGTGTCCAGGCGCTATGCGTCGACTGGTTGCCGAGCATGCCGCCCCATTGATACGCGAGCAGAGCGATCGGAACAGGCTTTCCGTCCTCCGCATCGGCAACCTCCCCGGAGAACGGTCCCGAGTAGTGGAGCATTTGCGACGGATTGGCCCAGAACACGGACGTCGCCAATGCAAACGCCAGCAAGATCAGCCACTGGATACGACGCTTGCGAACCTCCGCGTTGAGCTTACGCCTGCCCCCATCGCACATGTCACGATGCCGATGGTGATCCAGAGAGGGGGCTGAAAACAGCGTCACGGAGCATCACGCAGTCATTCCTCCAGTGCGGTGGGGTGACGACGAATAAGGCGCATCACACCGAGGGACTCACCCTGAAATCGTGGAGTGTCTATGCGCGTGGCGCGATTGCCCCGACAACGGCTACAGGTCTGGATGCCCAGTTCCTACGCGTCAGAGAACTATCGCGCTTTTGAGATTCACCGCAGCGAACATCGGCGAATTGATCGTCAACTTCAACCGTGGCGCAACTGGGAGGCAAGCCAACCCAGAATGCCAACTCGACGAGGCGATGAAGCGCTGAGGCGAGTTGCTCGCGGCATGGCGCAATCCAATCCCAAAGCGTGCGATGACGTGATGAAGGCTGCAATGGGTTCATGGCTAATCTATTCAATATCGATGCACGGTAAGCGATAGGATCTCGCGCAAGGCGATTTACATCTGAGATAGACATCAATAAATTACTTGACTATCTATTCATGAATCTATTCAATTACTCCTGTGAGCGATGCCCGGTACATGCGTCTGGAAGCCCTGCTGCGCTTGCGCGGTGCGCAACCGGCGGCGGCGATTGCGGCGGAGCTGCAAGTGAGCCAGCCAACCGTGTCGCGGATGCTCACGGACGCGGGCGCGCGCATCGTGCGCATCGGTCGTGCCCGCGCCTCGCGTTACGCACTGGCGCATGAGATCGGGCGCGCCGGTAGCCACTGGCCGCTGTACCGCATCGATGCAAACGGGCGGCCGGAGACGCTGGGCGAATTGCAGGCACTGCACGGCGACGGGTTCTATTTCGAATCCACTGGCGCGCGGCCGGCCTTCATGCACGGCGACTTCGCCTCCGGGCTGTTTCCAGGCTTGCCGTGGTTTCTCGACGACCAGCGTCCGCAGGGATTCCTCGGCCGCGCATTCGCAAACCACGTTGCCGGCGACATCGGCGCGCCGACCGATATCGCACTCTGGCGTGCTGACGATATCGTCCTCGCCCTGCTGCGCCATGGCGATGACCAGCCCGGCAATCTCGTGCTCGGCGAAGATTCGCTGCAGCGTGCGCTGCAGGCGATTCTCACGCCGTCCGAAAGCGTCCGTATCGATCAGCGCGGCGCGCGATACCCAGAGCTCGCCGAAGCTGCCTTGCGCGGGGAGGGTGTCGGCTCCTCTGCAGGTGGCGAACAACCGAAATTTGCCATCACGTTGCTCGGCGTTGGCGGCCATGTTCCGGTCATCGTCAAATTCAGCGATCGCCTCAGCACGCCCGGCGGGCGACGCTGGGCGGACCTGCTGATATGCGAATACCACGCCGGCGAAGTCCTGCATGAACACCATCTGCCGGCCGCACGCAGCGAACTGATCGAAGCGGGTAGTCGCATGTTCCTGCAATCGACACGCTTCGACCGCACCTCCAAGCTTGGTCGATCCGGCTTCGTGTCGCTTGCCGCACTGGACTCCGCGTTTTACGGTCATGGCCGCATAGACTGGTGGCGCGTCGCGCCGCAGTTGCAGCGCGATGGCTGGCTTGACGCCGACGATGCGCGCCGCCTGCGCTTGTTCAGTTGGTATGGAGCGCTGATCGCGAACAGCGACATGCATCTGGGCAATGCCGCGCTGCAACTCGTCGATCAGCGACCGCTACCGCTGGCGCCGATCTACGACATGCTACCGATGCGGTTCCGCCCGGCCAACAGCGGTGAGATCGTCGAACGCCGCTACGAAATCACCTTGCCGACGCCCGAACATCACGACGACTGGCGCGCTGCGGCGCGGATGGCGCAGGACTTCTGGGAACGCGTTGGCAGCGACACGCGAATGTCCGCGCAATTTCGAGGCATCGCCGGCGATGCGAGCACGGCCTTGCAGCGCGCCTTGACGCATCTTTCCGGCTGAGCGGAGCGCGCTGACTTGACGCGCGGCGCTGGACGCGCGGCCCACTCGCCATGCACCATGGCAGGTTGCCCCTCGCCGTTATCGAATTTTTGTGGACGAAATCATCTTCCGCCAGTTGCTGAGCCAACACGTCGGCAGCCTGCTCGATTCGCGCACGCTGCAGAAGGGTGCGGACTATCTCAATCGCGGCCGAGTATTGCGTATGCACTACGAAGCCGGCAACGGTGAGGGCGCATTGATCGGCATGGTCCAGGGCAGTGCGACCGACCCGTATGCGGCCGGTGTTCGGATTCGCCAGGAGGGCGCGCGGGTCAAGCTCGACAGTTATTGCACGTGTCCGATGGAGACCGCTTGCAAGCATGTCGCCGCGACCGTATTGCGCGTGTTGCGCACCGACCTGCAGCGCTCGGCGAGTGCGGCGACACCTGCTGCGCCACAACTGGGCGCGTGGAAGTACTGGCTCGATGCGTTGCGCGCGCCGCCGGCGCGTGCACGGACGCTTGCGCAGGCGGCACCGCCGGATGGCACGATTTGCGGAATCCTTCTGGGCGCCACTGAAAACGCGTTGGTACCGCAGCTGCAGGCGCAAGCGGTGCGCTTTAAGCCAGGCAAGCGCGGCGGCCTCATCTCGCCACGCTCGCTGCAGCCATCGGAGTTCGACCCGTCGCCGTGGGCCAGTCTCAACACCGACGAGTTTCGACTGGTTGCAGCGTTGCGCATGCGTGCACCGGCAGATACCTATCCCGGGGAATGGTTCGAGTTGCAAAACGCGGCCGACGAGACGCTGCTGGAAACTATGCTTGGCGCGCTGCCATGTTTCTTCGAGAAGCCCTCCGGCGGGCAACTCAGGCTCGGGCCGCGCCGCGCGTTGCGCATCGGCTGGGATGCCCGCGACGACGGCACCCAGAAACTCGCGCTCAGCGTCGATGCGGCCTCGTCGAAAACACGCCTTCTGCGCGTCGGCGGGCTCTGGTACTGCGATCCGGCGTCACGCGAAATCGGCCGCGTGGATGGCGAGGTGCGTCTCGCCGAAGCCGTGCTGCGTGCGCCATCGCTGCTGCCTGAACAGGTGCCGTTGTTGGTTGAGCGCTGGCAGGACGCGCCGTTGCTGGCGACCTTGCCGAAGCCGGAGGCGACCGGCGCGATCGAACGGCGCGAGGTCAAGCCGCAACCCGTGCTGACTTTGCGTACGGTCGCGACGCATGGCACGGGTGCGACGCGCCAGCAGACCGGCTGCGTGCGCCTCGCCTTCGACTATGCCGGTGTACGTCTGCCCGCGATGCCGGCGCCGCCGAAGGAACGCCGCCGCCAGGGTGGCCGCGTGATCGAGGTCGTGCGCGATCGCGCCAACGAAATCGCTGCGCTGGAACGCCTTGAGGAAACCGGGCTGGTGCCCGCAGAATTGTTTGGACGGCTGCCCGGCATCGCGCGCGATGCGTTCGACGAAAACGACTTCGTGCTCGAACATGGCCGTGGCGCGCTCGCCGGCGTCGACCAATTGTTTGCGTTGACGCCGCGCCTGCGCGATCTGGGCTTTCGCCTCGAATCCGCCGATGGCTTTCCATTCGACCTGCTCGATGAACCCGACGCGGACGCCTGGATCGCCGAGATCGAAGAGGAATCGGGCAATCCGTGGTTCGATCTGCGCCTCGGCATCGACATCGGCGGTACCCGCATCGATTTGTTGCCGGTACTGCATCGCCTGTTGTCGGATTCCACGTTTCCACTATCGCCGCGCAAGGGCGAGGCCGATGACGCAGTCTGGCTGGTGCCGATCGACGCGCGCCGCCGCGTGCCGCTGCCGCTGGCGAAGCTGCGCGAACTGATCGCGCCGCTGCTCGAATGGCTGCAAGGCCCGCTGAAGGAACACGATGGCGCCTTGCGCCTGCGTCGCGCCCAGGCCGAAGTGCTCGATCAGCTGGCCAAGGGCATGCAGCGTCCGTGGCTCGGCGGCGAACGCCTGCGCGCGGAGCTGGAACGCCAGCGTGGGCCGCGCGAACCGGCACTGGAGCCCGAAGGCTTCCGCGCGACCTTGCGCGGCTACCAGCGCGAAGGTCTGGGCTGGCTCGGCTTTCTCGCCGACGCCGGACTCGGTGGCGTTCTCGCGGACGACATGGGCCTTGGCAAGACCGTGCAAGTGCTGGCACATCTGCTCGCGGAAAAGCAGCGGGGCCGTCTCGACAAACCCGCCTTGGTGATCGCGCCGACGAGCCTGGTCAGCAACTGGCGTGACGAAGCCACGCGCTTCGCGCCGGATCTGTCCGTGCTGGTCGTGCATGGTCCGGAGCGCGCCGGTTCGCACGCGGACATCCCGCGCCATGACATCGTCATCACTACCTATCCGCTGCTGTTGCGCGATCGCGACGCCTTGATCGCGCACGAGTATTCCGTATTGGTCCTCGACGAAGCGCAGGCGATCAAGAACGCGAAAAGCCAGGCCGCTAAAGTCGT
>JBDTWV010000138.1:0-6535 GCA_040006495.1 Dokdonella sp. | reverse complement strand
CAGGACGCAGGTGCAGGGCATTCAGGTTCCGCCCCGCCCCACTGGCGAAATCCCTTCTCCACGAAGCTGCGACCATAGCCACCGGAGCCGCGGTAGTTGACCTGCAGTACGGCATAGCCGCGACTGGCCAGCATCTGCACGTAAGGATCGAATTCCCAGGTATCACGGATTCCATACGGCCCCCCGTGCACGTACACGACCAACGGCAGGTTCTTGGCGTCGGTCTCACCGGGTGGACGCGTCAGATAGCCGTGCAGAGCCAGACCATCGCGGGCTTTCAGGTCGATCGGCACGACTTGCGCCATCTGCGCAGGCTTGATCCACGGCCTGCGCGAGAACAGCAATGTCGCCTTGCGAGCGACCGCGTCGTACAGGTAGAACTCGCCCGGATTCATGCCACTGGAAACCAGGAAGATCACCTTCTTTCCATCTGGCGTGCTGCTGGTAATGCGCACGTCTTCGCCGGGAAATTGCTGCATCAGTCCGGTCAGCAGCTTCACTTCCGGCGCATCCTTGTCGAGCAGGGTCGTGGCGATCCGACCCGGCATCGAACGGATCGCCACGATGTCGTCGTCGTCGAACGACGACACCCAGCTATCGATCCCCGCAGTCGTGCCGCTCCACAGCGTTGCGAACGCGCCGCTCGCGGCATTCCACGTGCATACGCCGCCCACTTCGTGCGTTCCGCCACAGCTGAAATAGACCTTGTCTTCCTTGCGATTGAACTCCAACGGCGTCATGCGTTTATGGTCGCGCGCCTCGTCGAGCACCAGGGTCCAATCCGCGTTTGCGCCACTGCGGTACCAGACCTTCATCTTCTGGTCGACATCCTGGCCATACGCAAACCGCACGTTGCCATGATGGTCGGTGAGGAACGCCGCGTTGCGCAGCGGTGAGGTGGCGATCGGCGTGGTCGCGCCGGTATAGAGGTCGATGCGCTCCACCGCGGGAAACACGCCACTCGCGCTCTGGGTGCGCATGCGCCCCATGTTCGAACCATTGATCGCGTACGTCGCAATCAGCGCGTGGCGTGGATCGTCGCGCAGTGGATCGACGAGCTCTGCATAGGCGAGACGACTGGTCCCATGCGCAACCTTGGTCGGACCCTGATTGCCCATCCGATAACCGAAAATGTTGCCGTCGTCGCTGCCGTTGGCATTGATCGCATACAACTCGCCGGTCGACGAGGGTGATTCCAGCGGCCCGCTGCGATCACCGACCGTGTACATCACGCGATCCGGGGCGACCCACCAGAACTGTGCCAGCTCCCGATTCTCGCGTGGACGCAGATTCACGCCTTTCATGTCACTGAGATGGATCAGCGAAAGAACAGTCTTGCCGTCGACGATCGCACTGGCCGCGGCGTAATCGCCATCCGGGGAGATCTTGATATCGTTGAATTGCGCGTGGCGCGCGAAATCGGCCAGCGGCACCGCTGCGGTGGCGATACTCGTGCAGGCAGACAGAGTGAAAAATAGGCTTCTGAAAAGCGACAGTGACATGCGCAACCTCCGTGTATGAATCACGTGCAATGGATCGAACATCCCGGCCACGCGACCGTCGCCGCGCTCAACTCTTCGCGGCGACACGGCCATAGCGGTCTTCAAGGCGAACGATGTCATCCTCGCCGAAGTAGTCGCCGCACTGCACTTCGATCAGATGAATGTCGGCATCGGTCGGATTTTCCAGACGGTGCACGGTTTGCATCGGGATGTAGGTCGATTCGTTGCGGTTGAGCAGGAATTCCTGTTCACCGATGCGCACCTTCGCGATGCCCTTGACAACGGTCCAGTGCTCGCTGCGCCGATGGTGCAACTGCAACGACAATACGTGGCCGGGCTTCACGGTCAGACGCTTGACCTTGCAATCGTCGGCGTCCTCCAACACGGTGTAGCTGCCCCAGGGCCGATGCACGGTCTGATGCACACTCGCCGACGCATGGTTGGTCGCACGCAGCCGCTCGACAACCAGCTTGACCTGCTGCGCGCGCTCGCGATGCGACACCAGCACCGCGTCACCGGTATCGACGATGACCAGATCCTTGACCCCGACCGCCGCGACCATTCGCGTATCGGATTGGATGTAACAATTCTCGCTCTCGACCAGGATCGCCTGGCCACGCACGCGATTGCCGGATGGGTCCGCGTCCGCTTCGAGATCGCTCATCGCCTTCCACGAGCCGATGTCGCTCCAGTCGAACGTGGCTGGCACGACCGCAACTTTAGGCGCGCGCTCCATGATCGCGTAGTCGATCGAGATATCCGGCTGCGCCAGAAACGCCTCACGCGCGAACTCGACCGGACTGTCGTGGTTGATCGCCTGCGCGTGGCACGCCTGTGCCGCCTTGAGCACGTCGGGACACACGGCCGCCGCCACAGCGAGCAGCGCGTCGGCACGGAAACAGAAAATGCCGGAATTCCAGACGTAATCACCGGACGCGACATAGCTCTCCGCAGTCTGCATGTCCGGCTTTTCGACGAATGCCGCGACCGCACGACCCGCGCCTCCATCGACCGCTTCGCCCATGCGGATGTAACCGAACCCGGTCTCCGGGTGCGTCGGGCGAATCCCGAACGTGACCAGCCAACCATCGTTGGCAAGTGCAGCCGCGCGCGCCGCGTCGGCCGCGAATGCATCAAGATCGCGAATCAGGTGATCGGCCGGCAGGATCAGCAGCACCACATCCTCGCCGACACTTTCACGCGCGTGCAATGCGGCGAGCACGATCGCCGGCGCCGTGTTGCGCGCGGCTGGCTCCAGCAGGAACGGCAACTGGTCCAGATCGGCGTGTGGATGCTGCGCGTATTCGTCACGCGTCAGGAAGTAGTAGTCGCGACCGGTCACGGTCAGCACCTGGCCGCCGCCAGCAATGCGCAACGCACGATCGAGCGTCTTCTTCAGCAACGAGTCGCCATCGCCCATGCGCATGAACGGCTTCGGATACGCGCTGCGGGAAACCGGCCACAGCCGCGTGCCTGAACCACCGGAAAGGATTACGGGTACGAGCATTCTGCAAACTCCAACGCTGCTTTAGCCCTTCCCTTCAAGGGGAAGGTTGGGTGGGGATGGGGTTGCCCGCAATCTCATCCAGCACAGCATGCAACCCATCGCGCCAATCGGGCAATTGTAGCCCGAACGCATTTTCGAGCCGTGTGCAGTCGAGCACGGAATACGCGGGGCGCCGCGCGCGGGTCGGGTAATCGGCGCTGCCGATCGGAACGACCTGCGGCACGCGCGTGAGCAGGCCGCGCGTTTGCGCATCGTGCATGATCGCGTTCGCGAACTCGTACCAACTGCATTGGCCGGAAGCAACCAGGTTGTAAATGCCGGCCAGCCGTGACGACTGCGCAGGGTCTGCCGCATGCCATTGCGCGAGCGCATCGGCACTCGCATAGGCAATCCAGCGTGCCGGCGTCGGCGCGCCGATCTGGTCGGCGACCACGCGTAGTTCGTCGCGCTCGCCAGCAACGCGCAGCATCGTGCGCAGGAAATTGTGGCCGCGCGCCGCATACACCCACGCCGTGCGGAAAATCAGATGCGACGCACCGCTCGCTCGCAACGCATGCTCGCCGGCCAGTTTTGTCGCTCCGTAAACGCCGAGCGGCGCGGTCGGGTCGTCTTCGCGATAGGGGCGCGCCGCAGTGCCGTCAAATACATAGTCTGTCGAGAAATGCACAACCCTTGCACCGTGTCGCGCGGCCCAAGCGCCGATTTCGCCAAGCGCACGATGGTTGATGCAGTCGGCGAGTTCCGGCTCGTCTTCAGCGCGATCTACCGCGGTGTACGCCGCCGCATTGACGATGACGTCGGCGCGCACGGCATCAAGCGCGCTGGCCAGCGAATCAAGATCTGCAAGGTCGGCAATAGCGCACGGTTTACCACCGGTAAGCTCGCCATTGCGCGTCGCCGCGACGATTTCGCCAAGCGATGCGAGCGCACGGCGCAGCTCGAAGCCGACCTGACCATTGGCACCGAGCAGGAGGATTTTCATTGCAAAAGATATTCGGGGAGCACGTCAGTCGCCTGTGTCGCGAAGGATCGGAGCGAGGATAGCGGTCGTGATCGTAAGTTATTCCTGAAAAAATGGCGCTTTTCCGCCGATGGGGGTGCAGCGACCGTGCTACCCTCCGCGAACTTTGCGATTCTTGGCGAGGAATTTTGTGGTCAAGGGCCTTGTTCCTGCCACGCCCGACGTGCTGGGCGCCGATCTGCTCATCCAGAAGCGATCCGCGGTGACGGGCACAGGCGAATTGCGCGCCAAATCGATCGCCGGCTTGGTTTTTCGCCCCACGCGCCCGGTGGCGCACGAGGATGGCTACCTCACTGAAGTGGCAAAGACCGCGTGGCATGAATGGGGCGATCCGATCGTCCAGGTCCACATCACCACGACGCTGCCCGATCACATCCGTGCGTGGGGGCTGCACCAGTGCAGCACCGACCGATTGTTCGTCGTGACCGGCTTGGTCGAAATCGTTGCATTCGACGGGCGGGACGGGTCGCCAACGCGCGGGGTCGTCAACCGGTTCATCGTGAGTGATCACAACCCGGCGCTGATCGTGGTACCGCCCTGCGTGTACCACGGCTGGCACAACATCGGCACGATCGAAGCGGTCATCATCAACATGCCGACATCGGCCTACGACTACGAGACGCCAGACGCGCTCGATCTTCCGTGGGATTCGGACGAGGCCCATCGCACGATTCCGCACCGGTTTCAACTACGGACAAGATGAGCGCGGACCCGAACGTGGCCTCGCCCGCGGTCAGCGTGATCATCGCCACGTATAACTGGAGCGCCGCGCTGCGCTGCGCACTGGAATCGGTACGGCGCCAGACACTGCGCCCAATCGAGGTGATCGTGGTCGGCGACGGCTGCACCGACGACTCCGCCGAAGTCGTGGCATCGATGAACGATCCGCGCATCCAATGGCACAACCTGCCCTTCAACACGGGCAGCCAGGCAAGCCCGAACAACCACGGGATCGATCGCGCCAGCAGCGACTGGATCGCTTACCATGGTCATGACGACGTATGGCATCCCGATCACCTGGCCACGCTCGTGGCGGCAGCAACGGACCGGAACGCAGCGGCAGCAGCGGCGACGTTGCTCATGTACGGGCCACCCGGCACGGGCGTATTCAACGTGGCCGGCAGCTTCGCCGGCAGCGCCATGGCACCGACCGACTTCGTGCCCCCGACGGGACTCTTGCATCGCCGCGATCTGATGGACCTGACCGGACCGTGGCGCGAAGCCGACAGCATTGCTCTTCCCGTCGACTGCGACTTTCTGAAGCGCCTCGCCAAGTTCACTGCCGTCGTGCCGACCAATGCACTGACCGCTTTCAAGTTCAACGCGGCGGCGCGCCGCGACGCCTATGTGCATCGCGACGTGAGCGAGCAGCGAGCGATGCTCGACAAGCTCGAGGGACCGGAATTTCGGCACCATGAACTGGCGTTCGCGTTGCGCGCCCTGGCTTCGAACCAACTGGGACGCATCCTCATGCCCGACACCGAGGGGCTCGCACTGGGTGAGTTGGCCCGGAACAACCGCAAGTTCAAGGGCGTGGAACCACGTTTCCAACGCGACGACCTACGCATCTGCAACGTCACGCTGCAGTTTGGCGTCGAAGACCAGCGTGCGCCGCATGAATGGCATGCGATCGAGTTGGATTCCGCGCGGCGTCCGTTTCGATGGACCGGTCCGGCGCCACGCGCGTTCCTGGATTACCCGATCGTTCGCGATCGCGACCTCGATGTCAGGCTGCACCTGCGCGCCGTCACGCGGGAAGTGGCGGACCGCCTCGCTGTGCGAATTGATGGCCACACCATGCCGACCAGACGCGTTGAAAACGCGGACGGCACCTTCCACGTGGAGTTTCGCGCGGGTGCGCACCCCGGTGCCCACCTCAACATCGAGCTCGACGTCATGCGGACGGTGCGCCCCTCGGAAGCAGGCATCAATGCCGACATGCGGGCGCTCGGCGTCGCCGTCTGGCGGTGCGAAGTAACGCCGGCGATCGACTGAGGCTCGGCTCAAGACGAGACGGCGGATCCTTGCTGCAGTAGATGTGCGAACCCTGGGCGGCAGCGAAGCGCAGTCCAGTGCTTGCGGCCCGCTGCATGCGAGTCGGCGCGATGCCAGGCGCCCACCTCCGCGCAGCGCCAACGGACCATCAGCGCGGCTCATCTCGCTGGGCGCCTCCATCGTGTACGGGCTAGACTCGGTACTGCGGCAACCGACCTTCCGACATGTCTGCCAGGAACGCTGCGTCGCGGTCCTTGTCCGATAGCGACGGCACGGCAATCGGCCAGTCGATCGCCAACGCGGCATCATTCCAGCGGATGCCGGCGTCGGCCGCGCGGTCGTAAAAAGCAGTGCACTGATAGACGAACGTCGCATGTTCCGACAGCACCGCAAAGCCGTGCGCAAAACCTTCCGGCACCCAGAAATGGCGCTTGTTGTCGGCCGACAGGATCGCATCAGCCCAGCGTCCGAAAGTCGGCGAGCCAACGCGGATATCGACCGCGACGTCAT
>JBDTWV010000137.1:0-6542 GCA_040006495.1 Dokdonella sp. | reverse complement strand
AGTCGTGGGAGCGCCGGAAGGCGCGATGCTCTTGTCTTGGCGCGTCGAAAGGCTTCGCGGCTTCCGCCGCTCCCACCAGGGCACTGCGAACCCGTTTGTTTTGCGACAGCGCGCCATCAAAGGCCGGGGCTGCTTCCTGCGGGCGGCCACCTTGGACCTCGCGCATCAAACATCACGTCACTGGAATAGTCGTGGGAGCGCTGCAAGCCGCGATACGCCAATCCCGCCGCAACGCGCGCACGCGATACTCACAGCGTCCACAACCACTGCACACCGAGCATCAGGGTGCGATCCGGCGCCGACTCGAAGTAACGACCATTGGCGTCGTTGACGATGACCGACCCTGCATAGGTGCGATTGAACAGGTTGTCGATGCGCGCGAACGTGCGCAACGTGCCGGATGAGAGCACGAAACCATAGCCGACATCCGCGCTGGCGACGACATACGATGGCGCCGCATCGGTACCAAGATCGTTGGCCGCAACGCTGCTGACATAGTCGCCTCTCACGGAGGCGCGCCAGCCCGTGTCGCGTCCCCAACGCAGCGCAACGTGCAAATCGGTCTGCGGGATACCCGGGATCTTGGTCCCGGCTGCGACCGGCGTGTCCGGCACCGTGCAGGTCGAACGGGCGCAGGTCAGGAACGCCGACCGGAACGTCGCGTCGAGCAGGGTATAAGCCACCTGCACATTCCAGTCCTCGCGCAGACGCATCGACAGCGACGCCTCAGCGCCATCTCGCCGTGCCTTGCCGATGTTCTGGTACGTCGTGCGACCACCGCTGCTGGTCGCGATCGCCAGCTCATTCCGCGTGTCGGCACGAAACACTGCGACATTCGCCTCGATTTCGTTGGCAGGACGCAGTTTGATGCCGATTTCTGCGCTGCCGCTGTCCGCTGGGTTGAGATCGAACGCGAGCCCGGCGGCACCATCGCTTCGGTACGCCAGCTCGTTGAAGGTCGGCGTCTCAAAGCCCTTGCCCCACGATGCGTACAGGTGCACCCACGGTGCCGCGCGATACACGATGCCCGCAACTGGTGTGGTTGCTGCGTAGTCGACGCGACCGCTGTCGTCCGGATTGCGCGCGCTGATGTAGTGGTCGGTGGAATCGAACCTGACCTCGCTATGACGCAGACCCGCCGTCACTGACCATGCGTCGGCGATATGCCAGGTCGCTTGCGCGTATTGGTCGAAGTCGGAAACCGTGTCCTGCTCGTTACGGCGCAGCGCGCCGACCACGCCCAACACGTTGCCAATGTAGTTCTCGAAGCCGAGGCGTTGTTGCTGCTGGCGGTCCCAAGCCAGTCCTGCCGCGATGTCGAACGCACGCCCGGCGAGTTCGCCCTGCCACGTCCAGCGTGCATCCGTGCCGCCGTAATCGCTGTCGAGGTCGATAACGCCGCCGGAGTTCAGCGGATTGGCTTGCGCGGCGACCGGCACCGACAGGAATTGCTGCACGCCGCGATTGCCGAAATACCCGAGTACACGCAGGCTGTTGCCGGCGCCCAGATCCTGTTCGTAAATCGCGCCACCCTGCGACTGATGCACGCTCTTGCGCGTATTGAACAGGGTCGCCGCCGCGGCGACCTGGGTCGGATCCGCATCGAACTGCGCGTGGGTCAGACCGAGCGGATCCTGCGCATCAGGCAACGACAGCGTGTTCGCGAGCAGAGTCAGCTTGCCGCCCTCTCCGATCTTCCAGGTCAACTTGGCGTTGGCCGATTCGCGCTGCGCCGCGCTGTGATCCCGATAACCGTCAGTCTGGAAATGGGTTACATCGAGGTTGTAACCGAAGCCGCCGGACACGCCGCGCGCATTCGCGCTGGCGCGCACCGAGCCGTAACTGGCGCCGGTGAGGTCGACACTCGCCTGTGGTGGATCGGAACCGTCGGCAGTAAAGATCTGAATGACGCCGCCGGATGAGTTGCCGTACAGCGCCGAGAACGGGCCGCGTAACACCTCAATGCGATCCGCCGAATCGAGGTTGAAATGCGAAACCTGGCCCTGGCCGTCCGGCATCGTCGCCGGAATGCCATCGGTGTACAGGCGCACGCCGCGCACGCCAAATGTGGAACGCGCACCGAAACCGCGGATCGAGATCTGCTCGTCCTGTGCATAGTTCTGCCGATTACGCGCGAGCAAGCCTGGAACTGCGGAAAGATATTCGGACGGATTCACGCCGAGCGTATCGGGCGTGTCATCGAGGTTGACCGAATCGATCGACGCGGCCACGTCGAATCCAGGCGTTGGAACGCGCGTCGCGGTGACGACGATGGTCGGCAGGTCGGTGCCCTGACTGGCGTCCCGCGCTGGCGACGCGCTGCACGGCGACACAGCAAGGAGGCCTGCAAGGACGATGCACGCAACCCCACGCACGGTCATCGCGCGGCGGATTCGTAGGTTCCCGGCGGCGTGCGCCCGGCGATCGCGACGCGGTTCCATGCGTTGATCGTTGCGATGAGCACGGTCAGGTTGGCCAGTTCCGATTCGTCGAACTGCGCACGCACATTGGCGTACACCGCGTCGTCGGCGTGCGCGTGGGCAATCAGGGTGACCGCCTCGGTCCATTCCAGTGCGGCGCGTTCGCGCTCGTCGTAATACGGGCATTCGCGCCACGCATCCAACGAGTACAGGCGCTGCTCGGTTTCGCCGAGCGCGCGCAGGTCTTTCCAGTGCATATCGAGACAGTACGCGCAGCCGTTGATCTGCGAAGCGCGCAGTTTGACCAGATGCTGCAGCGCCGGTTCCAGCCCGCAGCCGTGCAGGTAGTGTTCCAGGCCGAGCATCGCTTGATACGCGCCGCCTGCCGCGGTCTTGAAGTCGAAGCGAGCGTTCATTCGTGTACCGTGCTCGCGGCCGGCGCGCGCAGATCGGCGACGGCAACGAACTGGAGCGCTGCCGAATTCATGCAGTAGCGGTTTCCGGTCGGCGCGGGCCCATCGGGAAACACGTGGCCGAGATGGCTGTTGCAACGTGCGCAACGGATTTCGGTGCGCGCCATGCCGTGGCTGACGTCGTGGATCTCGTGGATGTGCGCCGCGTCGAACGGTTCGTAAAAACTCGGCCAGCCGGTGCCGGATTCGAACTTGGCGCTCGAGCGATACAACGGCAACGCGCATAGGCCGCACGCGAACACGCCATCGCCGTGTTCCTCAAGCAGGCCGCCGCAGAACGGATGCTCGGTGCCGCTGTTGAGCAGCACGCGGCGTTCCTCAGGGGTGAGCTTAGCGGCGAGGCGGTCGCGTTCCGCGGGAGACAGCGGCGTGATGTCGTAGCCGGTCGCGGAGATCATCGACGGTGGCGGCGGGGAAAATAAAATGGTCATTGAAGGTTCCTCCATGCAAGGGTGACGCACAACTTCGCGCGAACCCTACTGATTCCGCCCGTGAAGAATATCGCAAGGTCTCTCGACTCCGCTGCGCTCAGGACGAACGGTTATTTGTGCTGTTCACGGGCTGTATCCCTAGCGTTTCAGAATAGCGCCGAACTGCTTGCGCAGCTTGGCGACCTTCGGCGCTGCTACCGCAGCAATGTACCCTTGCTCGGGATGCAGCTCGGCGTAGTTCTGGTGATAGCCCTCGGCATCGTGGAACGCATCCAACGGCACCACTTCAGTCGCGAGCGTTGCGTTGAACACCTTTGCGTCATCGAGTTGCCGAACGTACGCCTCGGCGATCTTGCGCTGCTGCGCGTCGACGAAAAAGATCGCCGAACGATACTGGCGGCCACGATCGTTACCTTGGCGGTCGACCTGGGTCGGATCATGCGCGACCGCGAAAAACACCTTGAGTAGCTGGCCGAAGCTGATCCGGCGTGGATCGAAACGGATCGCAATCGCCTCTGCATGCGCGGTCGCACCGCTGCACACGCGCTCGTAGTTCGCACTCGCCGCATCGCCACCGCTGTAGCCAGAGGTCACGCGGAGCACGCCATCGAGTTCGCGGAACACCGCCTCGGTGCACCAGAAGCAACCCCCGGCGAGCACGGCGGTCTGTTCGGGCGCGTCGACGTCGGCCGGCGGATCGAATACCGGATCGGGAAACGCCGAGCGTTCGCCCACCAGGCTCGCGCCGGGGATGTCGCACACTTCATTCATCGCACACTCCTTCAGGATACTTTCGGCACGCGACCGAGCGCCGTGAAAACGGCAGGCTATGCGCTCGACACGCATAGACAGGTTAGCGGCGGATGTTCTTGCAAATGGCGGCGTTCGCGGCGGACACAAGGCGTGTGCGGGAACTCGGCCGGCGCCAATTCGTCGAATGCCGGGCGGTAGCGGCACGTTGTACGTGTAAAGAGGGATTTACGCCCCAGAAACGCCACGTCGACGTTGCGACTGTTAGCCTAGCGCGCGGATTGGTCGGTCGCGGACCTGCCGTCATTTTGATTGAAGGATAGCTATCCATGTCGCGTTGGAAACTCGCGCTTGTTGTCGTCGTGGTCCTGATGCTTGGCATCGTCGGTTGGCGTTTGCTCGACCGCAAGCCCGGTAGTGGCGCGGCAGCGGACAAATCAGCCAATGCGCCGGTGCCAGTTACCGTCGTGCCGGCGGTGACCCAGGACGTGCCGGTGTACCTGACCGCGCTCGGTACCGTGCAGGCGCTCAATACCGTGACCGTGAACGCGCAGGTGAGCGGCCAGTTGAAGTCGCTGCATTTCACCGAGGGCGACGAAATCAAGCGGGGCGCACTGATTGCGGAAATCGATCCGCGCACGTTCCAGTCCGCGCTCGACCAGGCCGAGTCGAAGAAGAAACAGGATGCGGCGCAGCTCAGCGCCTCGCAAAGCACGCTGCGGCGCTACGAGGATCTGATCAAGCAGCATTTCGTCGCCGCTCAGGATGTGGAAAACCAGCGCCAGACCGTACGCCAGCAGGAAGCGATGGTTGCCGCGGACGAAGCGGCCGCGTCGAGTGCACGCACGCAGTTGGGCTATACCCGGATCACCGCGCCGATCACCGGCATCGCGGGCTTGCGCCAGATCGATGTCGGCAATCTCGTGCAAGCCAACAGTTCGACCGGCATTGTGGTGCTGACCCAGATCCACCCGATCAACGTGATGTTCACCCTGCCTTCGCAGAATCTCGGCGAAGTGCGTTCTGCGCAGGCCGCGGGCAACCTCGAAGTTGCCGCGCTCGATCGCACCGACAGTCACGTGGTCGCCGGCGATGGCGTGCTCAAGGTGATCGATAACCAGATCGACGTGACCACCAGCACGTTCAAGCTGAAATCGGAATTCCCGAACGTGCAGGGTGAATTGTGGCCAGGCCAGTTCGTCAACGTGCGCATGCTGCTGCGTACGGTGAAGGACGGCCTCGTTCTGCCGACCCAGGCAGTTCAGCGCGGACCTGATGGCGACTTCGTTTACCAACTGCAGGCCGACAACACGGTGACGATGCAGCCGATCAAGACGATCGGTCAGGCCGACGACACCCACATGCTGATCGGCAGCGGCATCAAGGTCGGCGACAAGGTGGTCACCGAGGGTCAATTCCGCCTCAAGCCTGGCGCCAAGGTCACGCCGCTCGCGCCGGGCGAGGTGCCGAAAGCGCCTACGGCCGAAGAGATCCAGAAGGCGGCGAAACAGGCCACCAGCGGGCGCGGCGGGCGGCATTGACCGCGTCTGGACGCGATTCCATGCGGCACCGCTGCTGATTTGCGGTCATTTCCGCCTGCGCGGGAATGACGGTCACAAAACAGGTAAATCCTCGTGGGCTTTTCTTCACTCTTCATCCGCCGCCCGATCGCAACCTCGCTGCTGATGGTGGCGGTGTTGCTGCTCGGCATCCTCGGCTACCGCGTGCTACCGGTTTCGGCGCTGCCCGAAATCGACGCGCCCAGCCTGGTCGTGACCACGCAGTACCCGGGCGCCAGCGCGAAAACCATCGCGACCCTGGTGACCACGCCGCTGGAGCGCCAGCTCGGGCAGATCACCGGCATCACCATGATGAGTTCGGACAGTTCAGCCGGACTGTCGACGATCATCCTGCAGTTCTCGATGGATCGCGATATCGATATCGCCGCGCAGGACGTGCAATCGGCGCTGCGCTCGGCGCGCCTGCCCGGCAGTCTGCCCTATCCACCGGTGTACAACCGGGTCAACCCGGCCGATGCGCCGATCATGACCCTGGTGATGACGTCAGACACGCTGCCGCTGCGTGAGGTCAACAATTACGCCGATTCGATCCTTGCGCAGAAACTGTCGCAGGTCAGCGGCGTCGGTCTGGTCTCGATCGCCGGCAACGTGCGTCCCGCGGTGCGCGTGCAGGTCAATCCGGCCCAGCTCGGCAATCTCGGGCTGACCCTGGAGGATGTGCGCAGTTCGCTGACCCAAGCCAACGTCAACGCGGCAAAAGGCACCTTGAACGGTGCGGTGCAGACCTATTCGATCGGCACCAACGATCAGCTTTCGGACGCGACCGAATACCGCAACACGATCATCCACTACACCAACGGCGCTCCGATCCGGCTCGGCGATGTCGCCGCCGTGGTCGATGGCGTCGAGAACGACCAGCTTGCCGCGTGGGCGAACAGCAAGCCGGCG
>JBDTWV010000136.1:0-6549 GCA_040006495.1 Dokdonella sp. | reverse complement strand
GCGCAGCTTCGGATCTTGACCGCACAATTTCAGCTACTTGATTGCCGCCGCTTATCAATGGGTGAGGTGTCGTCATGTCGTCAGACCGCGTCGAGCGGGGCTTCGTCTCCACTGCCCCGAGATCTATCCCATGCGTCAGGATCTTGACACGTATCGAAGCGACCCGGAGTTGGCGAATTCCGCGACCGCTTCGGCACAGTGTTCGGCCGGGACGAACAAGTAGTCGCACAGCGCGGAGCTCGTGGAATCCCACACCAAGTCCGGAAAAGCCATGACCGGCTCTACTCCATCAACCCTGCCGTGTGCCTTTTTGACACGGAAGATCTCGTATCCTGCCTTTTTACATAGCTCAGCGACTTGAACATTTCGTTCCGCTAACGCATTGAGCTGCGCCGGCGAATGCGCGTGAAGTACCTCGCAGATGACATATGGGCGCGTCGAGTGAAGGAACCGCTCCATCCCTCGCAGCACGAATAGTTCAGCACCCTCGACATCAATTTTCACAATGCCAGCTGGGCCGAGATCGAGTTGGAGATCGTCGAAGCAAAGCGTTGCGATGAACTGCTTTCGCATGGTGGCTTTGTCAGGCCGAAGATCGGTCATCATGGAACCGCCGCTGTCAGATTCACTGCCGGCGATGAATTGGAGCAGGCCCGGCCTATCGGACAGCGCGACCGGGGCGAGCTCACAATGGCGGAACCCATTAAGCCGTATAAGTTCTTGAACCAGCGACACGCAGGATGGGTTCGGCTCGAAGCCGAAATAGTGAAGATCCGGATCGATGCTCTTCAGTTTTAAGAGAGTCTGACCAACGTTTACGCCGACATCGATGAGACCGCGCGCTGCGCCCATCCTGAACAGTCGGCGCAATAGATCGCTCATCCATGGCTCGGATGCGGATCGCAGATCGATGCCAATACCGCGGTGTATGGGAATCCTGAATCTGTGGGAGTCGACAACCGCCGAGCCGTTGAAATTGAAAAGCTGAAGCACTGCAGGCACCACCAGCCGATGGAGTCGATCGACCGAACTGCGATACGCACGCTTGGCTGGGCGCATTGCACGTCTCAACGTCGATACCGCATTCATAAACGCAACCTCCCCTAGGATCAATCGCAGATGAGTTCCTTGCGCAATGGATATATCGATCAATGGCGAGGGATAAGCGTGCTCATGGTGCTGCTTGACCATTTACTAGTGCGTCGCCTCGGCTTTTGGCAAACCTACGACACAGGCTCTTGGTTCCTAGGAAAGCTCCAGTGGGGCGCATTGCTCTGGCGCTTCCACGCGGGCGTCGTAGGTGTTTGCGCATTTTTTTGCATCAGCGGCTACCTAATTACTTCGCTGCTGGCGAAGGAGGAAGCCACTACGGGACGCGCATCCCTGACCGGCTTTTACATCCGGAGGCTTTGCCGCATCCTACCGGCTTTGCTGCTCTACGTGGGCGCGGTGTGCCTGCTGGACGCACTTGGCGCGATCCGGATGGAGCGAGGGGACGCCGGCCAGTCGCTGATGTTCCTGTGCAACACCGAGATGAGATGCGGTTATCACTTCGGCCACTTCTGGAGCTTGGCCGTCGAAGAACAGTTTTACTTTTTCTGGCCGCTACTCTTCATTTTTGTGCGCCGCCGGATTGCATTGGTCGCAGCGGCACTCGTCCTTGCAATGGCGCTCTCAGTCGTACCGGCCCTCAGAATCGATGGCTGGCTCAACAATGGTCTGGCGTTTTCCTGCATCTCTGCGGGGTCGTTGTTCGCACTGAGCGCTCGGTTCCGTGCGTTGATCCCGGCGGCCCCAGGGTGGCTCCTTTACGTGCTGCTTGTTGTTGTTATTCCCATCGCTTGGAAGCAGTGGCCTGAGATCGAGCCTCTGATCTTGCTGACGCTGCCATTTCTGATAATCGCTACTGTTATTGCCCGAACGGGGCGTGTCTGGGAACCGCTGCGGTTGGTTGGCCTGATGTCGTACAGCCTGTATCTCTGGCAGGCAGCGCTCACCTGGGACTCGGAGCGCTACATTGCGTCGTGGCTGGCGTACGCTTCTTGGTTTGCTATCCCAATGGCGTGGCTGTCCTATCGCTACGTCGAGCTGCCGTTCATGGCGCTAGGACATCGTCAATCGAAGCTGCTGACCGCTCAGCGTTCCGCCAACCGGCCAGTTTGAGCCGGCTCTGGCTCTCCCATGGTCCGAGGTTTCGGTCTTTTGTTCCGGCCGGTAAGACCGGACACCCGTTGCCGGTAATCTAGGGGGCCGACCGATACTATTGCGCAATTTGAAACCAACTGATCAACTGATCGGCCCAAACGGCTATCAGATGAACGATGTTCCGTATATCGAGCTCAGGCCAAACAACGGCAACCATGACTGTCCTTCAAGCCTCAAATTGCATCCATACACACTTTGGACCAAAAGGCCGTCGAGTGGTTGCCTCTGAGTCTTCTATTCATCTTCTCCTCGGCGTATAGACCCGGTCTCCGAGTTCGCTCACGAGGCAGGGCGGGCACTTATCGCAGTGTTCGGATTTCGAGGCCACTTCTTCAAGCTGCCCTTGGGTGCTTGCGGTCATCGGCCAGGAAGCGGACGGGCGTTGGTTCTGAAGACCCAGCGGTTGAGCACCACAAAACTGACCAAGGGTACGAGCAACACGGCGGTCACGATACCTACAGCGTAGTGCAGACCGAGAACTTGCGACGCGCGCATCGACAACCAAGCGACCAGCATGCCGGCGGCGTGCACTAGGGCGAAGCGCTTTATCTCGACGCCGACCGCACCCCGGGATCCGAAGGTGAAACTGCGGTGAGCGAAGAACGAAAACGGGATCGCCGTCGCATAGCCGGCAAACGTTGCGGCACTGCTTCCCAGACCTAAGCGGGCGATATAAAACCAGGTGGACGCTGCATAGACCGCTGAACTCAGCGCCCCGACGATCGGGAAGCGAACTAGCTTCGACGTGAGTGAGCGGACGGGCTCGCCCTCGGATACCACGGCCAGCGGCTCGGGGGGCTCCGCTTGGCTCATTGGCGCGTCGCCACGACGTAATACTGGGCGCCCAACGGCACTGGTGCGAGGCACCTCTCCCACCGACGCAATGCCCGCATGAAGTGTGGGAAGAAAACCCGATAGCGTACCGCGGAGTCAACGAATCCGGCTTGCGAGAACTGCCGGCGCATTTGACGCGCGGTGATCAAGTGAGCGTTGGCATCGAAGGCGCAAGAGTCGACAACCCGGCGCGTCATCGGGTTGTAGGGGTTGTGTTCATAGACCATCGCGATACCGCCCGGCCGCAAGACGCGTCGCCATTCGGACAGCAACTTCACGTGCTCGGAGTGCGCAATGTGATGGAATACGCACGCAGCAAAGACAATGTCCTGGGACGCCGTATCCAGCGGCAGCTGTTGACCATCGAAGACCCGAAAGTCGGCCTGGCCGGGAAATCGGCTAGACGCCAGCTCAAGGCTGCGTTGCGAAACGTCGACGCACGTCAACGAGGACTGCGCGAACCGCGCCTTTAGATGAGGCACCGACCCACCAACCCCGGCGCCGAAATCCACAATTGCCAGCGGAACCGAAGTCGAGCGCGTCCGCTTCGACTGTTCCCACACCAGATCCTGAATCTTGTATCTCGCAAAGAACTCCGGTCCTTCTCCGGATGCGCCGATGCTCGCCACGTGCTGGGCGTGGTACTCGTCGGCGAATTTGTCAAACTCGGCTTCTTGCATGGTGCGTCTGCTTGGAATTCGAAGTGTGCGAAGGGTCAGTCCGAGACCCATGAAAGGCCCACCTCCAGTGTCGGACGTTCAGGTCGCGGTGGCATAACGCATGCGCTCTGCCTCCAGCAATTTGGCAATTCCGACCAAAAGACTGGTTCGATATTCGGGCCGCAAGTCTGGTCGCAGCGAGGATCTGAACTGGATTCGCCTTCCGTAGAGCTCCGATGCGGAGGTCATGCTGGTGATGATCCTCGGGGGCCGGCTTGCGACCTTGCGAAAGACGGCGATGATCTCCGAAATCGTGGTGGGCCGCTCCGAGGCGATGATTTTAGTAAGGAGCGAGCCCGTCGAGACCTGCTCGCACGCAGCAATCATCGCTCGCGCTGCGTCGTTAATCTCGAGGTAATCGCGGATTGTGTCGAGGGGAACGTAGATACGCATAGGAAGCCCGCGAATGACTTGACGTGATAGGTGTGATAGCAACCCCTGCGCCTTGCCTGCAGCTTGCCCGCCACCATAGAGTGTCGAAAAGCGCGCCGCCAAGACAGCAACGTTCGGGTGGTGTCGGGAAAATTCGGACACCAGTTTCTCCTGGCGCAGCTTGGCGATTGCATACTCTGTTGTCGGAGCCGGGTCTGACTTCTCTGAGATCAGAAAATCGCGCGAACCGGCGTAGATGGCGCCGGCCGAGCTGGCGAACGTCAATCGACCAGGGCGAAGTTGAAAGGCACGATGAGCCTCGAGTTGTGAAAGCACGAGATGAAGCGCTGCCGTTTCGGTAGTGATGGCACCTGCGGCGCTTTGCATCGTGCCGAGGCCGGCGGCCCAATGGACCGTCCAGTCATCCGCGCCTTGGACGGCGAGCGCAAACCCCGCGACCGCGCGCACCAACTGTTCATGAAGCGCTGGCGGGTCGCCCCAGTGGTAACGAAACGGAACGCGGTACACGGCCGCTTCTGCGGGCAAGGCTCGAACCAGCGCGCTGCCAAGCAAGCCATGCTGGCCGATCACCCACGCCACTCTCACCGTATCGAGCCTGTCTGCGTCGGTTTCGAGGCCACCACGTACAGGGGCTTTCCCATCGCTATGCCGAGCGTCACTGCCATGTATTCGGCGATGATTCCCAGCGCGGTGAGAATACAGCCGGAGAAGAACGCCACGATGATCACCGTAGATGCCCAGCCTTGAACAGGGATAGAAGAAGTCAGGCGCCCCCACAAAGCGTATGCAGCGATTGCAAAGGCGATGGCCACCGACAAGAACCCGAACAACGTAATTAGGCGCAAGGGTCGAGTCCCGCTGGTGAACACCAAGCGCCAGAAGTGCCCAAGCAACTTGACATACGAGTAGCCGGACGGACGGTCGCCTTCCGCGCGAAGCACCAGTGGAATGTGGCCAATGCGTCCGGCAACCCAATTCAGGCCGACGTCGAGGTACACGCCATTCCCGCAATAAGCAGCCAGCGTCCTGGCAATTTCGCCATCAACCAGCCTGAAGCTGCTCACCCGGCTGAAGTTGTCACTGCCCAACAACTTGGAACCGATGTACTTTGCCGCACGGCTCGCGGCATTGCGTACGGGCCCATGTGGTGGCGAATTCTTGGCATGCCCATATAGCAGTTGCAAGCGATCTGCGATCGCCGCATCCAACATTTTGGGCAAGTCGGCCGGATTGTGTTGCCCGTCCTCGTCGATGGTCAGCACCCAATCCCCGGTGGCGCTCGCCATACCGGCCAACGTCGCGGCGTGTTGCCCATAGTTTTTGGACAGCCAGACTGGCCTGACGAAAGAATATTTCTCGGCGAGCTCCTCAATCTTCGCGACCGAATTGTCCGGCCCGCAGTCGTGCACCAGCAAAACTTCGCTGACCACGTAAGCAATACCACCCGCCGTCAGCTGGACGTGGGAGAAGGGTTTGATCTCGACGAGCAGTGTGGGCAACGTCCGCTCGCCTTGATAGACAGGCACCACGATCGATACGAGCTTAGGAGACCGTGACCCGAGGGCCGGCGCTAGAGCAGACACTAATAGTCCTTTCTCGGATCGATTGCCACGTCCGCAAGGCTACGAACACCCCGGAGCCGGTGGTTGCGGAAACGTACGCAGCCGGAACATGCGCCGTGGCCGGACGACGATCAGAATGGGTCACACGCCGCGCGATTGTGCGCCGGGAAGGTGCGTTAACACCGCAACGTCGCAACCTTCCGGCGTGCGAGGCACGTTCTGCGCCAAGCCTCGTCTGACAGGGCCCCAGCATAGTTACGACATCTGTCGACTGCTTGCTCGGCGTGCCCTCTATGATCGCGAGGCGGCGCATCTGGCGGACTGCGGGAAAAGGACCACGCACACCTGTAAAAATGGCTAGCACAGCATTGGCGGACTGACGCTCCCAAGTCAAGAATGGGGCGAGAAGTCACAGCTCGAACTTGCAGGTGGCCAGTGGGTTGGCGGCGTACAAGCCTGTATAGGAACTGCTGTGGCGCAGCGGGCGGGCGAAGGGAGCCCTCTGAAAAACATGATGTCTCATCGCCCAGAAGTTGGACGAGGCTCATTCAGGGTTCGCTCCGACCACGGCGATACGCACGCCGATTCCCACCAAATGCAGAAGCTGTAGACCCAGTCCCGAACAGCGAAATTCACCGCACCTGCGAGCGGGATCGCAGAACTCTGCTTCTTTGAGATGGTAGGGTGTTCGAGCGAAGCAACCTCAATCCGATCCTACGTCAGTGAAATCAAGATGGATTCGTGGGGCGGTGATGCCCCTGGCGGCGACGGCCGTCTTAGCAACTTTGGCGGCCGTCGTCCTACTATTGTTCGGCCTAAATGCCGCCCATGGGCTT
>JBDTWV010000135.1:0-6555 GCA_040006495.1 Dokdonella sp. | reverse complement strand
AATCGCGCCACCCGACGTGATCGCGGTCAGGCGTGCGCTGCGGCTCGCACGCAGGACACCGTTGACCGCGTCGCGATGCAGATAGGCGCCGCGCGGCCCGCGCCGCGTCGTGAAGCCGTCGGAGAGCATGCGCACAACGGCGGTGAACTGCTCGCGCGAGAGCTCGGCGAACGGGTACGCGCGGCGCACGAGTCCAAACAGGTCGTCTTCTTTCCAGTCGCGACTGGCGACTTCGGCAACAATTTGCTGGGCCAGCACATCGAGGGGCAAGCGCTCGACATGCAAGGTATCGAGTTCGCCGCGCCGCACTGCATCGAGCAGCGCCGCGCATTCCACAAGCTCGTCGCGTGACTGCGGAAAAAGGCGCCCTTTCGGCGTTCCATCGACCGCGTGCCCCGAACGGCCAACACGCTGTAGGAAGGTCGCGATCGCGCGTGGCGAGCCGATCTGGCACACCAGATCGACATCGCCAATGTCGATGCCGAGTTCCAGCGATGCAGTGGCCACCAGCGCGCGCAGCTCGCCGCGTTTCAGGCGCTGCTCGGCGTCGAAGCGATGTTCCTTGGACAAGCTGCCGTGGTGCGCGGTGACGTATTGCTTGCCAAGGCGTTCGCTGAGGTGCCGCGCGGCGCGCTCTGCCATGCGTCGTGTATTGACGAAGATCAGCGTGGTGCGGTGCTCGCCGATCAGTTGTTCGAGGCGCGTGTAGACCTGAGTCCACGTGTCGCCAGACATGACTGCTTGAAGCGGCGTCTCGGGCAGCTCGATCGCGAGGTCACGCGGACGGATGTGGCCGGCATCGACGATCTTGCACGCGATATCCTCCCCTGCCCCGTCTTGCGCGCCACAGCGCGAGAGGATTTGCGATGGCGCGCCAGTCAAGAACTTCGCCACCTCCCCAAGCGGCTTCTGCGTAGCCGATAGCCCGATGCGCACCAGGCGCCGCTCGCAGAGTTCATCGAGGCGTTCCAGCGACAGCGCCAGATGTGCACCACGCTTGTTCGGCGCGAGCGCGTGGATTTCGTCGACGATGACGGTGCGCGTGGTGCCGAGCATGCGCCGCCCGGATTCCGAACCGAGCAGGATGTACAGGGATTCCGGCGTCGTCACGACGATATGCGGCGGACGCTTGCGCATCTTGTCGCGCTCGGCCTGCGGTGTGTCGCCGGTACGCACGCAGGTACGGATCTCGACGTCCGGCAGCCCCAACCGCAGCAGTTCCTCGCGGATCCCGGCGATCGGAATTTCGAGATTCAGTCGCACATCGTTCGACAGCGCCTTCAGCGGCGATACGTAAACGACGGCGGTCTCGTCCGGTAGCGCACTCGCAACGCCACGGCGCACGAGGTCATCGATCGCCGCGAGGAACGCAGCCAGGGTTTTGCCTGAACCGGTCGGCGCGGCAATCAACGTGTTCTGCCCGTCCGCAATCGCTGGCCACGCCTGCGCCTGCGCCGGCGTGGGGGCAGCGAATGCACCACGGAACCATGCGGCGACGGCGGGATGGAACGTCTCTAGTGGCATGTGGTTATTCTGCGCGTCGGCGTCTCAAATCGTGATACCACGCTGAGACATGGGTTTTCCCAACCCAATCACAACCCGATGCCCATGCTTAGAGCAGCCCGAAACGGCGGATCAGACGCATCTTCACAAACTGGGTCAGCAGCAGATACGCACCGATGATTGCGGTGAGATACAGCCAGTACATCCCGGGCAGCGGTACGAAACCAAATTTTTGCGCAAGCGGCGAGTAAGGCAGGAATGCGCCGATCGCGCAGATCGCCAAACCGGTCAGCGTCAGCGGCAGGCTCGCGCGGCTTTCGAAGAACGGAATCTTGCCTGTGCGGATCACGTGCACGATCAAGGTCTGCGACAGCAGCGATTCGACAAACCAGCCGGTCTGGAACAGCGTCGCGTTTTCCGGCGAGTTGGCCTTGAACACGAACCACATCAGCGCGAATGTCGCATAGTCGAAGATCGAACTGATGGGACCGATGAACAGCACGAAGCGCGTAATCGAACGCATATCCCATTGGCGCGGCACGGCCAGGTATTCCTTGTCCACGTCGTCGCTGGCGACCGAGGTCTGCGAGAAATCGTAGAGCAGGTTGTTGAGCAGGATCTGCACCGCGACCATCGGCAGGAACGGCAGGAACGCGCTCGCGCCGAGCACGCTGAACATGTTGCCGAAGTTCGAGCTGGCGGTCATCTTGATGTACTTGAGGATGTTGCCGAACACCTTGCGGCCTTCGAGCACGCCCTCCTCCAGCACCATCAGGCTTTTTTCGAGCAGGATGATGTCGGCCGCCTCCTTTGCGATGTCGACCGCGGTGTCGACGGAGATGCCGACGTCGGCCGCGCGCAGCGCCGGGCCGTCGTTGATGCCGTCGCCCATGAAGCCGACCACGTGGCCGTCGCGGTGCAACGCCTCGATCACGCGTACTTTCTGCTGCGGATTGAGGCGCGCGAACACCTGCGTATCGCGCGTCGCGATGGTCAGTTCCTCGTCGCTCATCGCCTCGATCTGCGGACCGACCAGATAGCGCTCGACCTTGAAGTCGACCTGACGACACACGTTGCGGGTCACCACATCGTTGTCGCCGGTGAGGATCTTCACTGCGACGCCGTTGTCGTTCAGCGCGCGGATCGCCTCGGCCGCACTGTCCTTCGGCGGATCGAGGAACGCGATGAAGCCCATCAGGGTCAGATCGGTTTCGTCAGCCAGGGAATAGGCCGGTTTCGCCTCGATCTCACGCACGCCGAGCGCGATGACGCGGAAGCCGTCGTCGTTCATGTCGCGCGCGACATTGCGCACTTCGGTCAGGGTGTCCGGCGTCGCCGCCTGATCGCCTTGCGCCGTGCGCAGCGCGCTGCAGATCGCGACCGTCTCGGAGACCGCACCCTTGGCGATCAGGAAGTGCTGGCCGGCACGGTTGCGCACGATCACCGACATGCGCCGGCGCGTGAAATCGAACGGCACCTCATCGACCAGCGTGTATTCAGTTTGCAGCCGTTCGCGAATCGCCTGGTCGACGCGATCAAGCACGGCCAGATCGAGCAGGTTCTTCAGACCCGTCTGGTAATGGCTGTTGAGATACGCGAACTCAAGGACCTGCTCGTCTTCCTCGCCCTTGATATCGACGTGGTGCTCCAGGATCACCTTGTCCTGCGTCAGCGTTCCGGTCTTGTCGGTGCACAGCACGTCGATCGCGCCGAAGTTCTGGATCGCGTTGAGGCGCTTGACGATCACGTCCTTCTTCGCCATCGCCATCGCGCCCTTGGCGAGGTTGATCGTAACGATCATCGGCAGCATTTCCGGAGTCAGGCCGACCGCGACCGCGACCGCGAACATGAACGCCTGCAGCCAGTCGCCCTTGGTGACCCCGTTGATCAGGAAGACCACCGGCACCATGACCATCATGAAGCGGATCATCAGCCACGCGAAGCGCTGCACGCCCTTGTCGAAACTGGTCAATGCGCGACGCCCGACCAAGGAGCCGGCGAGCGCACCAAAATAAGTCCTGCTGCCGGTCGCCGCGAGCACGCCGGTCGCGGCGCCACTGATGACATTGCTGCCCATGAAGCAAAGATTGCGCGCGTCGAGGGGTGCCTTCGCATCCGCATCGACGCCAGCGAACTTCTCGACCGGCATCGATTCGCCGGTCAACGCAGACTGGTTGATGAACAGATCTTTCGCGGTCAGAAGACGCAGATCGGCAGGAATCATGTCACCCGCAGACAGGTGCACGACATCACCCGGCACCAGGTGGTCGATCGGCACCTCGCATTTCTGCGCCGCCTGCACGATCGCCAAATCGCCCTCATCGCCGCTGTCCAACGGCTCGGGAACGCGCCGCGCCGTAGCCGTATTGCTGACCATGCTGCGCAGTTGTTCGACCGCACGCCCGCTGCGCGCTTCCTGGAAGTACGACAGGAACACCGCCATGAACACCATTGCGAGCATGATCGCGGCGCCCATCGCGTCGTCGCCGATATACGAAACGACCGCGAGGACCGCGAGCAGGATATTGATCGGATTGGTGAAGAAGCGGTGCGCGATCTCGACCAGGAACGATTTCTTCTTTTCCTGGGCAACGATGTTCGGACCGTATTGCTCAAGGCGCGCCTCGACCTCGGCGACATCCAGGCCGTCCCCGCTGACGCCGAGCCGCGCGAGCGCCTGGGCGGCGTCGAGATGCACGAATTCGAGCAGCGGGTGATTGGCCTGCGCGCGGCCAGCGTCGCCGCCAAGGCGCGCGGCCACGGGAACTGCTACGGAGAACAGGCTGAACTTGAACATGGCGACTCCAGAATCGGGCGGGCACTTCGGATCACGCTGCCGCCTCGGGGAATCGCCGCGAACCGCGTCAGTACGTCGTTGGGACGCGACCGCGATTCATCAGGCTCCGCTCCACGGCGACAGCGCTGCTTCGTCTGTCACTACTGCAACTGTCCACGGAGGGAGCCTCGTTTGATGCGGGATGACACGCCGGCCTGCGGCGTGGAGCGGCATTATGCGCTCGTTACCTTTCAGCTATCTTGCACACGCGGCCTGTGTTGCGCCTTTCGACAGTGTGGACGCGGCCACCCGGTGCCGGTGATGGCCGCGGTGGTTTACGCCTTCGGGCCGGAGTCCGGCAATCCGTGCAGGCGCGCCGCGATCGCATCGAAAAAAGCGTCCGGCAACTGCGCGCGAACAGGTACGCACCACACGTTTTCATTCGCAAAGCGCGTGCACTTGATCGCATCCTTCTCTGTCATCAGCACCGGCAACGCGTCGCCGAACGCCAGGTCACCGGGCACGAACGCGTGATGGTCGACAAACGCATGCGGGACAACATCGATGCCATGTGCGCGCAGGCTGTCAAAGAAGCGCTCCGGATTGCCAATGGCGGCGACACCGTGCACGCGCTGGCCCGCAAAGGTTTCGAGCGGTCGCGCACCTGCAACGCCGGCGACGGCAACGGCAACTGCACCGACCAGATGCATCGCTGTCTCGCCGGGTTGCGCGGAACCTCCATTACATACCCGGAACGTGAGTTCATTTAGCCGCGACAGTGGCTCGCGTAGCGGGCCCGCCGGCAACAAGCGCCCGTTTCCGAAACGGCGTCGGCCATCGATGACGCAAATCTCGATATCGCGCGCCAAAGACGGATTCTGCAACCCGTCGTCTGCAATGACAACATTGACGCCACGCTCCAGCAGCAGCGCTGCGGCGCGCGGGCGATCATGTCCAATCGCAATCGGGGCTGCGGTGCGCTTGCGGATCAGGCAAGGTTCATCGCCAACTTGCTCGGGCCTCGGCAGGTCGTCGAGCAGCAGCGGTTTGCGCTGGGTTCCCCCGTAGCCACGACTGACCACACCGGGTTTGAAACCGCGTGCGCGCAGCGCTTCGACCAAAGCGATCACCAGCGGTGTCTTGCCACTGCCGCCGGCGGTCAGGTTGCCGACGACGATCGCCGGAACGGGCAACTGTGCTGGTTTACGCCAGCCGACGCGGTATGGCGCCAGATGCAACATACGCAGCGATTTGTAGACGGGGACCAACGCGCGCAACCACATCGGCACTAGCGCGCCTTCATACCAGATGCGTTCCATGCGCGATTGCCCTGTGCAACTTGGCACGACGCTCACCCGTACTTAGCGTCGGTTGCCGATTCCGCAACCGGCCTGGCGTCCTTGTCCTTGAACTGCATCCGGTACAGCGCCGCGTAATGGCCGCTTTGCGCCAGCAGGCCCGTATGCGTGCCGTGCTCTACCACAACCCCGCGATCGAGCACGACGATCTGATCCGCGTGTTCGACCGTCGACAGGCGATGCGCGATGACCAGCACGGTCCGGTCGCGGATCAACCGGTTCAACGCGTCCTGGATCAGGCGCTCGGACTCGCTATCGAGCGCACTGGTCGCCTCGTCGAGAATCAGGATAGGTGCGTCTTTGAGAAGCGCGCGCGCAATCGCGATGCGCTGGCGCTGGCCGCCGGAAAACAGCACACCGCGTTCACCGACGCGGCTGTGGATGCCGTTGGGCAACTGGGCAATGAACTCCATCGCATTGGCCGCTTCCGCTGCAGCAATGATGTCCGCCTCGCTGGCATCGGCAAGCGTGCCATAGGCGATGTTGCGCGCAATCGTGTCGTCGAAAAGGGTGACGCTTTGGCCGACCCAACCAATCTGGCGACGCAGGCTTTCCAGCGTGTAGTCACCAAGCGCATGCCCATCGAGGACGATGCTGCCGCCGCTCGGCTCATAGAAGCGTGGAATCAGGCTCGCCAAGGTCGATTTGCCGCTGCCGGAACGTCCAACCAGCGCGGTCACACTGCCGCGCGGGCAGGTCAGGTTGATGCCGCGCAGTGCCGCAACAGCGCCCTCCGCATATGTCATTTGCACGTCGCGGAACTGCAGGCTGTCAGTGAACCCGCTGAGTTCGATGTGGCCGCCGTCGTGCTCGGGCGGTACGTCGATCAAGGTAAAAATTTCATCGGCGGCCGCAAGACCACGCTGCAGGTTGGCCTGCACCGTGGTCAGGCGCTTGAGCGATGGCAGGATGCCGCCC
>JBDTWV010000134.1:0-6566 GCA_040006495.1 Dokdonella sp. | reverse complement strand
CCGAGGAAAAGTTTGGTGTAGTTCGGCAGTTGCGCGGTGAACACGCCGCCGAAAAACCAGAACCACGAGATGCCGAGCACCGAGTTAAATACGGTGCGGTTGCGGGTGACAAAGCCGAGCACGCGTACGGTTTCGCTGAACGGATTGAAGTTGAAGCGCAGCTCTGGAGCGGTCGCTGGCGCCGCTGGAATTGTGCGGCTGACCAGATAGCCTGCGATCGCGATGCCGACGACGAGGATCGATGCCGCGCTCGGCCCCACGCCCGTCAGCGCCATCAGCGAGCCGCCGGCGATCATGCCGAACAGGATCGCCAGCGACGTGCCCATTTCGACGAGGCCATTACCGCCGACCAGCTCCTCGCGCGCGAGCGCCTGCGGCAGGATCGAGTACTTGATCGGCCCGAACAGCGTCGAGTGCAGGCCCATCAACATCAGCACGCCGAACAACACCGACACGTTCTTCACGTGGAACGCGTAGGCGGCGAGGCCGATCGCGGCGATCTCGAACAACTTCACGTAGCGGATCAGGCGCGTCTTTTCGAACTTCTCGGCGAGCTGGCCGGCGCTCGCCGAGAACAGGAAGAAGGGCAGGATGAACAAGGCAGGCGCGAGATTCGAGTACAAGCCGACGTCGTGATCGCTCAAGCCCATGTGGAACGCGACCAGTACCACCATCGCCTGGCGGAATGCGTTGTCGTTGAACGCGCCGAGTGCCTGGGTCGCGAAGAACGGCGCGAAACGGCGCGTACGCAGCAGGTCGAACTGGCTTGAGGTGCGCATGGGTAGCCTTGTCCTGGACTGCGTCGAATCTAGCAGGACGCTGTCGCTCCTGGCGAGGCGTTCGCAGGCGAACTTTGCGCATCGGCGTCGGTCGCAGCGCGTCCCGGAGCGAGCGGGTACACTTCGCGGCCCATCCTTATGTCTGCCGCTTGCGCGGCCTGCCAGCCCATGTCCCTACGTCTCGTGTGTGCGCTCGCCTTTTTTGGCTCCCTGGTTTTCGCGACAGTGCCTTCCCGCGCGGCCGATGCCTTGGTCAAACCGTTGCCGAATCCGGATATGTCACGAATCGCGCCGGCTCGAGCGAACGAAGTGGTCAAGGCGCGTGTCGAGTTCGAAAAGGTCAGGGTAAAACTGGTTGGCGACAAGCTGGCCGAGGCCTATGCCCTGATGGGCTCGGCCTATGCGAGCAACGGCTTTTACGACGCAGCCGCCGTGGCGATCGAAGATGCCATGGTGCTTGCGCCGAAGGATGGGCGCTGGGTCTACACGCGCGGCATCCTCGCTCGCGCGCAAAAGCAGGATGCGATAGCGCAGAACTACTTCGATCTGGCGTTCAGCCTGAATCAGGAATACCTGCCGATTCGCATCGCAGTGGTGCGCGCGAAGCTCGGCAACGGCGATCTGGTGGGGGCACGCAAGTTGCTGGCGGACTACGTCGCCAATCACAAGGATCAGGCATTGCCCTATGCGATGCTAGGCGATATTTCCCTGCGCGAAAAGCACTATCCGGAAGCGATTGAGCAGACCCGCCGCGCGTTGGCGATCGATCCGACAGCGACGCGTCTGTATGCGACGCTCGCCGATGCCGAGGCAGGTGCAGGCAATGCCAAGGGCGCGGCGGAAGCCCGTGCGAAGGCGGGCACCGTCGAACCGATGCTGCTCGACCCGCTGGGCCAGGGGCTGCTCGGGCTGCCAGTGGCTGGTGCGGCAGCGGTGCCAGCTGATCTGGTGACGGGCGACGTGGACGCAGCAATGCGCGGGCTGGCAACGCGTGACTATGCGTCCGCACGTCAGCATCTGGACACTGCGTTGAAGGTGCGTCCGAACGACTCCACTCTGCTGGCGCTGTATTCGCGCGTCGAATCCGCCGCAGGCAATCTCGTGGCAGCGAAATCCCGTGCAGCTGCCGCGATTGCGGCCGATCCGAAGAATGCGCTGGGTTACTTGAGTCAGGGCACCGCACTTGAGATGAGTGACGATGATGTGGGCGCGCAGCGGGCTTACGAACAGGCGGTCCGCATCGACGAAAAATTTGCCGAACCGCATATGTTGTTGGGCATGCTGTTGATGCGTAATGGTCGCAACGATGATGCCGCTGTGCAATTTCGTGAGGTTGTCAAATTCGATTCCAACCACGGTGAGGCGTGGGTAAGGTTGGTCGCCGCCGACGTCGCCGCCGGCAAATGCGCCACGGGTTTGCGCGAGGTCGGCGATGCGCTTGCGAAGCCCCAGCACGACAAGGGATTGCCACAGTTGTTCGCGCGCCTCGCCAGTACCTGTCCAGCGGCGACGGCGGAGCAGAAGCGCCGCGCGCTCAACGACGCAGCCATCATGTATCGGGATGCCGAGTCGCCGGTAATCAGCGAGACGTATGCGCTGGCATTGGCCGCCAACGGCAAGTGGGCTGATGCGGTGAGCACGCAGGAGGCGGCGCTTTTCCTGGTCCTGCGCAGTCGTGATCGCGCTGCCGTTCCCGCATACAAGCAGGTTCTGGAGCAACTGAGGGCGCACAAATTACCGGAGCGACCGTGGCTGGCGAGTTCGCCCGTGTTCCACCCGCTGCGGCCGACACCTGACGTGGCTCCGGCGCCCGGTAGCACGAAATAGTCGGCGCCGGGCAAGCAGCCCGGCGCGCCCTCGTCAGAGGTGCTGCGGTTGCGTCAGCGTGGCCGCAAAGCGCGGTGCGCGATATCGCGACGGAAAAAAGCGCCCTCGAAACGGATTCCCCGTGCCACCGCGTACGCGCGCGCGCGTGCGGCGGCGAGATCCTCGCCGAGCGCGCAGACCGCGAGTACGCGTCCACCCGCGGTGACCACGTGCCCGTCGGCGTCGATGCGCGTGCCGGCATGGAAGACCTTTGCATTGGTGCCGGTGTCGATGTCCAAGCCTTCGATCACATCGCCGCTGCGCACCTTGCCGGGATAGCCGCCAGCCGCGACCACCACGCCGAGTGCCGGACGTGCATCCCATTCAGCCGTCTTTGCATCCAGGTGGCCATCGAGTGCGGATTCAATGAGTTCGACCAGGTCTGACCGCAGACGCAGCAAGATCGGTTGCGTTTCCGGGTCGCCCAGGCGTGCGTTGAATTCGATGACCTTCGGCGCACCGCGTGCGTCGATCATCAGGCCGGCATAGAGGAAGCCGGTGAACGGTGCACCCTCGGCGGCCATGCCGGCGATGGTCGGACGGATGATCTCATCAAGGATGCGCGCCTCAACCTCGGGCGTGACCACCGGCGCTGGCGAATACGCACCCATGCCGCCGGTGTTGGGGCCGAGGTCGCCCTCGTCGCGGCGCTTGTGGTCCTGGCTGGTCGCCAACGGCAGGACATGCGTGCCATCGCTCATCACGATGTAGCTCGCTTCCTCCCCTTCGAGGAACTCCTCAATGACGACGCGTGCCGAGGCGTCGCCGAACAGGTTCGCGCCGAGCATGTCATGCAATGCAAGTTCGGCATCGCCAATAGTCAACGCGACGACGACGCCTTTGCCTGCGGCGAGGCCGTCCGCCTTGATCACGATCGGTGCGCCATTTTTACCCACGTAGGCCAGCGCAGGGGCCAGTTCGGTGAACACCGCATAGCGCGAACTTGGGATGTTGTGGCGTGCAAGGAAATCTTTCGCGAACGCCTTGGAGCTTTCCAGTTGCGCGGCGGTCCGACTCGGGCCGAAACAGCGCAGCCCTGCCGCACGGAAGCGATCGACCACGCCGGCCGCGAGCGCAACTTCTGGGCCGACCACGGTCAGCGCGACGTCCTCGTCCACTGCAAGCGTCAGTAGGCCGTCGACGTCGGTCACCGTGACATTTGCATTGCGCGTGCCGGGTTCGCGTGCCGTGCCGGCATTACCTGGTGCCACGATGACTTCGCTGACTTCAGCCGATTGCTTCAATTTCCATGCGAGCGCGTGTTCGCGGCCGCCGGAACCGATAACGAGAACCTTCATCATGACCTCATCGATTCAGACCGGGTTTCCTTCGTGGATCGCCGGTAGGCGCGACATTTCCGTATGAAGAGCATCGCGCGTGCCCGTGCTTTCACAGAAACGCCAGCTACGTCAATGCCGAAAATGCCGCGCGCCGGTAAACACCATGGCCATGTCGTGCTCGTCCGCCGCGGCGATGACCTCGCCGTCGCGCATCGAGCCGCCTGGCTGGATCACCGCACGGATTCCCGCCTGTGCCGCTGCGTCGATGCCGTCGCGGAATGGGAAGAACGCATCCGATGCCATCACGCTGCCGGCGACCTCCAGTTGTGCATCGGCCGCTTTCAGTGCGGCGATCCTTGCACTGGTAATGCGGCTCATCTGGCCGGCGCCGATGCCAATGGTGCGGCTGCCGCGCACGTACACGATCGCATTGGATTTCACGAACACTGCAACGTGCCAGGCGAACAGCAGGTCGCGCAGTTCTTCTGAATCGGGCACGCGTTTGGACACGACTTTTAGGTCGGTCAGCAGCAGGGTGTCGCGATCGGCATCCTGGACGAGCAGACCTCCGCTGATGCGCTTGAAATCCAGCGCTTGTGGCGGCTGTTCGTCCCAGTCACCGGTAGCAAGGACGCGAACGTTCGGCTTCGCCGCGATCGCGGCGATCGCGTCGTCGTCGAAGTCAGGTGCAGCGATGACCTCGACGAATTGGCGCTTCACGATCGCCCGCGCGGTCAAGCCATCGAGCCGATGGTTGAACGCGATGATCCCACCGAACGCAGACTCCGGATCGCAGGCGTAGGCGCGGTCGTAGGCTTCGAGCAGGTTCGCGCCGAGCGCGACGCCGCACGGATTGGCGTGCTTGACGATCACGCACGCGGGGGTCTTCTGGAACGCCTTTACGCATTCGAGCGCGGCATCGGCATCGGCAATATTGTTGTACGACAGCTCTTTGCCGGCGAGCACGCGGGCGCTGGCGACGGTGCCGCGCGGCACACTCTTCTCAACGTAGAGGGCTGCACCCTGATGCGGATTCTCACCATAGCGAAGGCTTTGGCGGCGCTCGAACGCGAGGTGCAGGCTGGGCGGAAATGCTTCGGGCTTCTCGGCATCGACGCGGGCACCGAGCCAGTTCGCGATCAAACCGTCGTAGCGCGCGGTGTGCGAGTAGGTCTTGGCGGCCAGGCACCGACGGAAAGACAGGGAGGTGCCGCCGTTGGATAGTGCTTCGAGCAGTTCGGCGTAGTCGGTCGGCTCGACTACGACGGCAACATGATCGTGGTTCTTCGCCGCCGCACGCAGCATGGCTGGGCCGCCGATGTCGATATTTTCTATCCCGTTGGCGAACGTGCAATCCGGCACCGCAACGCTATGCTCGAACGGATACAGATTGACAATCAAAAGGTCGATCGGCGCAATACCGTGCTCGGCCATGACCGCATCATCGATGCCGCGACGCCCGAGCAGGCCGCCGTGCACGGTCGGATGCAGCGTCTTGACGCGCCCGTCCATGATTTCAGGGAAGCCGGTGAGTGCGCTGACTTCGGTCACCGGCAGCCCGGCATCGCGCAATGAACGGGCCGTGCCACCGGTGGAGATCAATGCGATACCGAGCGCGTCGAGGCCGCGCGCGAGATCAACCAGACCGGTCTTGTCGGAAACGCTGAGTAGCGCGCGTCGAACCGGTGTCAAGGTCGCATCAAACATTGCTGTGCACCGGCCGCAGGAAACGGCTGATTATAGCGGAGCAGACGTCACCCGTTCAGTCGGGCATACGCAGGTTTCGGGTATTCAGTCAGCCAGGCCGTATAGCTGGAGTTTCTTGCGCAAGGTTGCCCGATTGATGCCGAGTGCGGCCGCGGCCTTGCTCTGGTTGCCGCCGTACCAACTCATGACCTCGCGCAGCAGCGGCGATTCGACTTCGCACATCACCAATGCATGCAGACCTTCACCGGGTTCGGACTCGACGTCGATCAGATAGCGTCGTACCGCGCGTGCAACACACTCGCGCAATGCAGGTTGCAATGATGATTCAGGCGCAGCATCGGCGCGCAGAGAGATGGCGGCATTCACAACGAGGGGCCCCTATACACGAAACTTCCTTGAGCATCCGGCCGCAAGTTCGAGTCCGTGCCGGGCGCCAATCTTAGCGCCGCATCCGCGACTTTATAAGCCCTTGTTCTGAAGTCGCCGGTGTGTTTCGGATCGAAATCGCGAGGATGTCTTTGTGCGTCGGCACTTGCGCGATCTACCTCATCCGTTCACTGAGACCGGACGGTGTTTGAGCCGACCTGCGCATCGCGCGACTCGCGGAACCGAGGTCTGCCGGCGTTGCGCTACTCGAACTTGAATTCGAATGCGACGGCATTCTGGCCGGGATCGGCCACCTCGAATACCAAGGCGGTGCTCGCGCCCGCGGCAAGACCGCCGCGAATCGCGCGGGTGTCGCTGAGGTATTCGCGTGGCGGGAAGCGGCGCATCGCGATGCGCTTTTCGTCGAGATCCGACAGGGTGATGTCGACGGTCGGATAGGGTTGCGCGAACTGCGCATCGTTACGCAACGTCGCCGAGATTATCAATGCGCCCGGCACCGACGGATGCGGGCGAATATCGCGCGAGAGCAATGCGAGCGTCGCGGCGT
>JBDTWV010000133.1:0-6567 GCA_040006495.1 Dokdonella sp. | reverse complement strand
CGCAAGCCGTACAAGCCGATCAATTTTTCCGCCTTGGGGTCGGCAATGCTGCGCTGTTCCGGCGTCATTGCCTGCTCAAGCTGCTGCACGATAGTCTGGAAACCCGGAAAGCGTACTTCGCCTGCAGCCTTCAGCCACGCGTACCCGATAATGTCGTTACGGGTCACGCCTTGTCCGAGCAGGTACATGCGTCCGACGGCCGACTGACTTTGCTTGTCGCCGGCGCACGCAGTGCGTTGGAACGCGTGAAATGCGGCGTCGTAGTGTTTGCCATCGTACGCCTTGCCTGCCGTGAGTAGCATATCTTCGTAGGCTCCCGGGGTTACCCGATCGAAACCGGCGCCAGCACTCGCCGCCGATGCGACCGTGGCGACCATGGTTGCCAACACCACCAGCATAGTCATTCTTGACATCGTCATACATCGCTCCCAAGTTTCATCCGACTCGCGACGACGACACCCGCCGCCGCACGCAGCGTTACCAAAACGTGAAAAACCCCCACGAAAGCCTACTTCACGCCGACAAATCGCCAAAAGACCCCAACAGAATGACCTTCGACACTATGCCACGGCGCGATCTGTTTCCAGACTGACCGCCGTTTGAGCGTCGCACGACCGGATCCCGAGCGCTCATCGCGCGCGCAATCGCATTGCACGGCTGCATTGCGCGGCTCGGCACTGTGGAGTATCCGCACAACACGTCGAGCGCTCGCGACCCGATACCATCTCATATCCCCGATACGATTCGCCAATGGAGAGTTTGAAAATGCAGAAGTTCGTGACCCGTTCCCTCGCACTCGCGATCTTCGCGGCGCTGTCGACGACCGCGATCGCGGCAACCCAGGCCACGTTCGACGTGGGCCAGCTCGACCAGAAAATCAATCCTTGCGGTGACTTCAATGACTTCGTCAACGCGAAGTGGGTTGCTGCCAATCCGATCCCATCCGATCGCACACGCTGGGGCGCATTCGATCAACTGCGAGAGCACAGCCTGCAAACCCAGCGCGGCCTCGTCGAAGCGGCGGCACGCGATGCGAACAAAACGAAGGCCGGTTCCATCGAGCAGAAGGTCGGCTGGTTCTATCGTTCCGGCATGGCTGACGGCGCGATCGAGAAGGCGGGCTATTCCCCTGTCAAGCCGGAGTTGGCGAAGATCGCCGCACTGAAGTCGCCGGCCGATATCGCCAGCTACATCGACGAGAGTTTCGCGCGCGGCCAAGGCAGCCTGTTCAGCGTCGGTGCCGGCGCCGATTTCAAGAACTCGAAGATGCAGATCGCGTATGCGTACCAGGGCGGACTCGGCCTGCCGACAGCCGAATACTACTCAAAATCCGACTATGCGGACCTGCGCGCCGCCTACCAGGCGCATATCGCCAGAGTGCTGGAGTTGGCTGGCACCAAAGCGACCGACGCGAAGAAGGAAGCTGAACAGGTCTTCGCGTTCGAGACGCGCTTGGCCAAGGCCTCGCTGATGCCGGTCGAGCTGCGCAAGCCTGAAAACCAGTACCATTTCGTCAGCCTCGGCGATGCCGACAAGGCATCGCAGAACTTGTCATGGACGAAATTTTTCGCCGCGCAAAACGCCGACATCCAGGGCGGGTTCTCTCTCTCGCAGCCAAAGTTCTTCGCCGAGGTCGACAAAATGATCGGCGACGTAGCGGTCGCCCAATGGCAAAGCTACCTGCGTTTCCACGCGCTCGATTCGGCTTCCCCATACCTGTCCAAGCCATTCGCCGAGGAATACTTTGCGTTCAATGACAAGACGCTGAACGGGCAGAAGGAACAGGAGCCGCGCTGGAAGCGCGTCCTCGGTTCAATCAACGGCACGATGGGCATGGCTCTCGGCGAGATGTACGTGGCCAAGGCGTTCCCGCCGGAATCGAAGGCGCGCGCACTTGCACTCGTCAACAACGTCAAGGATGCGCTCAAGGCGCGCATCGAGCATCTTGACTGGATGAGCGACACGACCAAGCAAAAGGCGCTGGAGAAGTGGGCGACCTTCCTGCCGAAGATCGGCTACCCGGACAAGTGGCGCGACTGGAGTGGAGTAACGATCAGCCCGGACAACTATTACGGCAACGTTCTCGCAGCCACCCAGTTCGACTACGACTACAACATCGCCAAGGTCGGCAAGCCGACCGATCGTCTTGAGTGGGGCATGACCCCGCAAACGGTCAATGCGTACTACGACCCGACCGACAACACAATCAACTTCCCGGCCGCGATCCTGCAGCCCCCGTTTTTCGATCCAACGGCTGACGACGCCATCAACTATGGCGGCATCGGCGCGGTGATCGGCCATGAAGCCTCGCACGGCTTCGACGACGAGGGCAGCCAGTTCGATGCCGTCGGCAACAACACCAACTGGTGGACCAAGGACGACCGCGCCAAGTTCGACGCGCGCACCGCCAAGCTGGTCGCGCAGTTCAACGCGTACCAGCCGTTGCCTGGCAAGCACATCAACGGCCAGTTGACGTTGGGCGAGAACATTGCCGACCTCGGCGGCATCAACGTCGCCTACGATGCCCTGCAGATCGCGTTGAAGAAGGATCCAGCCGAGAACAAGAAAATTGACGGCTACACGCCGGACCAGCGTTTCTTTCTGAATTTTGCTCGGATCTGGCGTGGCAGCACCTTGCCGAAACGCCAAGAAGTCATGCTGAACACCGATCCGCACGCGCCAGCACAGTATCGTGCGATCGCCGCGCCTTCGAACATGCCGGCATTTGCCCAAGCGTTCCAGTGCAAGGCCGGTGACGCCATGGTGCGGGATGCCGAGCATCAGGTGAAGATCTGGTAAGACCGCCGGCCGCTTCTGCTGCCCGTTGCTGCTACACCCCGAGGCGCCGCACATGCGGCGCCTTTTTCATGACCGTAGATGGCACGCATGTGCGGCAGGTTCCGAGCGAACCCAACCCTGTGGTCAACCCTGTCCTTTTTTGGAGTGAGCGGCTGCCGTGGCGTTGCGCAAGGTCTCATCAATGGTCGCATCCGCCGTGATTGGCCAGCCCTCCCTGAACCGCACCCCGCAGCCGACGTTTGCAACGCGCACGCCGAAGCGGATAATTCGCGCCCGCCTCGATCTACACCCTCATGGCATTTGTTCCTGGTCAACGCTGGATCTCCAACGCCGAACCCGAGTTGGGGTTGGGCACTGTCGTACGCATCGAAGGACGCAACGTCCAGGTGCTGTTCACCACCGCGGGTGTGCTGCGCCATTACGCGATGCATGCTGCGCCGCTCGCGCGCGCCGAGTTCCGCGTAGGTCAGCGGATTGCTGGGCAGAAGCATGATTTCGTCGTCGAACGCATCAGCGAGACGAACGGACTGCTCAGCTATCACAATGGAGGGTACACGCTGCCTGAGTCCGAACTCGACGATGCGCAGCCGATATCACGCGCAGACGAACGCTTGCTTTCGGCACGCGTCGATGCGCCCGATCGCTTCGACTTCCGCATCGAGGCGCTGACCCGTCGCGCGCATGCAATGCGCTCGCCCGCCTATGGCTTGGCCAGCGCACGCATCGACTTGATTCCGCATCAATTGTGCGTCGCCAGCATCGTCGCGCAGCGTCGCCCGCCACGCGCGTTGCTCGCCGATGAAGTCGGCCTTGGCAAGACCATCGAAGCAGGCTTGATCCTCGCGCGCCTGCTCGCCGCCGGTCGCATCACGCGCGTGCTCGTGCTCTGCCCCGCAAGTCTGACCTGTCAGTGGTTTGTCGAATTGCGGCGCCGATTCAATCTCGCGTTCTCGCTGTTTGACGAAGAACGCTGTGAAGCGATCGAAGTCGGCGACGCCACGCGCAATCCGTTCGAAGACGAGCAGTGCCTGATCGCCGACATCGGCTGGCTCGCCGACGACGCCAAGCGAGCGACGCAAGTCTTCGACGCCGAGTGGGATATCGTGGTCGTCGATGAGGCGCACCACCTCGAATGGTCGCCGGATGTGACCAGCTCGGCTTACGCGCTGGTCGAGCGACTTTCCGCACGCGCGCCCGGTCTGATCCTGCTGACCGCGACGCCGCAGCAACTCGGGCGCAGCGGTCATTTCGCGCGACTGCGCTTGCTCGATCCTGCGCGCTACGCTGATCTCGACGCGTTCATCGCGGAGGCCGACGACTACGTCGGTCTGTCCGCGATTGCCAGCAAGCTCCTCGATGGAACGCTGCTGAACGCGGTCGATCATGAACAGTTGGTCGCGCGCTTCGATGGCGACGCGGCACTCCTCGCGCTGCTGCAGCACCCTGATGACGACCGTGAAGCCGTGCGTGGCGCACTGCTCGATGCGCTGATCGACCGGCACGGCACCGGTCGCGTGATGTTCCGCAATCGCCGTGCGCAAATCGGCGGATTCCCGCGCCGCATTGCGCAAATCAGCGTACTCGACGGCGCCGAACTGGATGATAGCCAGCGCCAACGCCTGCTAGCGGAGTTCCACGCCGATGCGCAGATCCATGCGCCTGAGGGCGGCTACGATTACGTCGCCGATCCGCGCCTGAGCGCACTGGTCGCGCTGATCGAAAAGCTCGGCAAGGAAAAACTGCTGCTGATCTGCCGCAGCCAAGCCAAGGTGCTCGCGCTCGAAGACGCATTGCGCACAAAAAGTGGCGTCAAGGTCGCACGCTTCCACGAAGGCATGAGCATCATGCAGCGTGACCGCAACGCGGCGTTCTTCGCCGAACCGGATGGCGCACGCGTGCTGCTGTGTTCGGAGATCGGTTCGGAAGGCCGCAACTTTCAGTTCGCGCACCACTTGATTTTGTGGGATTTGCCGCTCGATCCGGACCTGCTCGAACAACGTATCGGCCGCCTAGACCGCATCGGCCAACGCCACGATATTGTGGTCCACGCCACCGTGTTCAGCGGCACCGCGCAGCACGCCCTGCTGCGCTGGTATCACGAAGGCATGGATGCGCTATGCAGCGGCCCGTCGGATGGGCGTGAAATCCTGCGCCGCTATCGCGCGCGCCTGCTCGCCGACGCCGAGCGTCACGCGCTCAGCGCCGAAGATCCCGATATCGAGATCGACGCCTTGATCGGCGAGACCCGCGCGACACATCGCGAACTGTCCGAACTGGTGCAATCGGGACGTGATCGCCTGCTCGAACTGGCGACCGAACGCCAGGCACGTGAACAGCAGCTCGGCGACGCACTACGCGTCCAGGACGACGATGCGAGCGCCGACGAATTCATGCTCAACCTGTTCGAGCAATTCGGCGTCGACAGTGAGGAAACCGGTCCGCGTACGTCCGTGCTCGATCCGGAACATCTCAGCACCGATGGTTTCTCCGGCCTGACAGAGGGTCCGCAGCAGGTCACCTTCGATCGTGCGATCGCGCTCGCACGCGAGGAATTGCCCTTGCTCAGGCTCGATCATCCGATGGTCGTCGGCGCGCTCGACCTGCTGCTTGAAAGCGAGCAAGGCAATGCCGCATTGCTGATCGATGCCGCACTGCCCGCACGCACCGCCGTGCTCGAGTGCGTGTTCGTGCTCGACTGCGTGGCTCCACGCGCGCTGAATGTCAGTCGCTTCCTGCCGCCGCTGCCATTGCGTGCGGTCGTCGACACGCGCCTCAAACCGCGCAATGACTACTCGCCACACCCGACCACGCTGCTGCGAGCGCGTGAACAGCCAATCGACGCTGCACGCTATCGCCCGCTGCTGATGAAACTGGTCCCGCCGATGCTAGCCGCCGCCGAAACCCAGGCGCGCGGCTTGGCCGCGAACGAAATCGGAGCGGCGCTCGAAGCGGCGGGGCAAGAGCTCGGCGCCGAACACGCTCGCCTGACCGCTCTAGCCAAGGTCAATGCGTCCGTCCAAAGGGACGAGATCGAAGCCATCACCACTGAACTCGACGCACTGCGCCAAGCACTCGCGACTGCCACACCGAGGCTGGACGCAATCCGCTTCGTGTGCAGTGCGGATGTGGCTGCGCGGTAGTCACCGCACCATCGTCGGCGGCTCGATCAGTTTCGGTGCGCACAGTACACGGCCGTCGGCGTTTGTGCGCAACCGCCAAAATCTATACTGCATCGGCCGCCTCGCGAAAAATCAAGCTCACCGAAAATTGCTGAAGATGCAATCGACGAAGTCCGCTCGCGCCTTCGGTCGGGTCAGGCTGCGTTGCTTATCAGATGAGCACCGGTTCTGGTCGCGCGGGAAATGGCGTGTGGCCCTTCCAATACCATCATCGAAAAACTGAAGTTCGCCTGGTCGGCACGCGCAATGCTACACAGTCAGTGCACGGCTCCTCGGAGCTTAGGCGACCGAGGAAACCACCCGCACCGACGCGGCGCGACTTGGCTCAACCACAAACTCGGTCACGCCGCCCGTGCGTACTTCATCAGCACCGCCAGCATCGCGGCTAGCTTCTCGCGCATCTCGCGCCGATCTACGATCAAATCGATCGCGCCGTGCTCAAGCAGAAACTCCGAACGCTGGAAACCTTCGGGCAGCGTTTCGCGTACGGTTTGTTCGATCACGCGCGGGCCGGCAAAGCCGATCAGCGCTTTCGGTTCGCCGATGTTGATGTCGCCGAGCATGCCGAGGCTGGCGGAGACGCCGCCGG
>JBDTWV010000132.1:0-6570 GCA_040006495.1 Dokdonella sp. | reverse complement strand
GTGACCTCGAGGACCGTGCCTCGCGTGCCGACGGCGCCGGCCGGGCCGAGCTGGCTACCGAGCTGGCGAAGGTCCGCGACGCGGTCCGGGTCATTGAGCGCTACTGCGGCGAGTGGCGTGCTGCCGTCCCCAGCGCCGATTTGCAGCAGTCGAAATGGCGGTGCGCCCGGCGCGCGTTCGATGATCGCGCCGTGCCCGTTCACCGTCAGCGCGTGCGTGGTCAGTATCTGCGGCAGCCCGTTGTCGCCGCTGTTCGCGTCGGAGTTATCGACGCCAATCAGCGTGTAGGTGCATCCGGGCGCCAGTTCGAGCGTGTTGGCTTGGCTGTTGTCGTTGACGGTGTGGAGTGCGCCGACCAGACCCGCGCTCGTGCACGGTATCGCGATCGTCGCGGCGTGGCCGGCCGTTGCGGCGAGCAACAGCACGAACGCGGACAGATGCTTGGCGTGTGGATACGTGGATGTCATTCTGGAATCCTCCATGGTTGCCTCTATGTGCTGACCGGGCGGCCACCGCTGCTTTAGGTTGCCTACTGTGCTATGCCGCTCGCATGCACGTCTCGATGCAGCAATGCGAAAAAACGCAGCAACCAGTCTCATCCGCCAACAAAGCTGGCCACCAAGCAGTGCCCGGGATTTCCGCTAACCATCAAACCCATCGGTGAAGATACCGTCGCACCGGTTGCTGGCGTGCGGCACGGCCCACCATGGCGTGTACCCGGTTGCGGCGTCCCATCCCGCATCGTTGCTGCTTGGCACGGCATCGAGCGGGTTCGGGCAGAGCGCGGAGTTGCCAACCTCCAGGTTGCCCGGAGGCGCCGGCACCGTCCCCGTCAACTGATTGTTGCTGACATAGAATTCGCGCAGCGATGTCAACCCGGCGAGACTTGGTATCGATCCCGACAGATGGTTGTCGTAAACCAAGAAAAACGTCAGCGCGGGCAGCCCCATCAACGGCGGAATGTTCTCGCTGAGCTGGTTGAATGGCGCATCGAAGTCGATCAAGGCGGTCAATCCGGCCAGCATCGGGAGCGATCCGGTCAATCGATTGCGCGCGACAATGAAGAATTTCAGCGCGGTCAGCCCGGTCAGCGGCGGGATCGTGCCGCTGAGCTGATTGTCCCCGACATTGATGTTGGCCAAAGCAACGAGTCCGGCCAGCGGCGGCACCGGTCCGGTCAATTGATTGGAGTTCGCCCAGAATTTCTGCAGGGTCGTCAAGCCCGCCAGCGACGGGATCGCTCCGCTGAACTGATTGTCGCGGACCTGGACAGTTTGCAGCGCGTTCAAGCCGGCCAATGCAGGTAGCGTCCCCGACAGCGCATTGAAGTCGACATCGAACGATTGCAGCGAGACAAATGCTGCCAGGGCCGGCAGACTGCCTGACAGATGGTTGTTGGACAGGTCGATCGCCACGACATGCATCTGGGCAGCATCGCAACCGATGCCATACCAGCCACACTCGGAGCCGGCGACGTTGAACGTCGGCACCCCGCTGGCCGGACAAGGACCGCTGCACCATTGGCTGTTTTGTGTCCACGCATCGCCGCCCGCGCTGGTGTAAATCGCGATCAGCGCGTCGCGTTCGGCTTGCACAATGGCCGCCGCAGCCGGCAATGCCCCTATCAATATGGCGAGCCCCACCAGCGCGGTGGCCCAGCGCCGCTGCCGGTGGCCGCGGAAGGGTGCACGCGACCACCGCCAGAAATTGTCTTTTCGAATGCTGCTCATCCCATCCCCCGTGGCTTGCGTCCTTTCAATGCGTAAAAGCACGTAGGAAAGTCTCATGTACTTCAATAGCTTCGTCGGCGTATCGGTTTCCTCGGACGATGACACCTGCGCGCTCCCTTTTGCGCAGAAACAGGCGAGCGTAGAATTTTTTCTGCTGCCAGGCGCCTGCACCGCGCCCGGCGGATCAATCGTTTACCGGAGTAGCGTATGAGTAGGTCGTCCATCGCATCGACCACGCGCAGCGCGCGCCGACATGTGTCGCTCGCGTTGCTGCGCCACCGCACCCATACGGTATCGAGCACGCTGACCCTGTCACTCGCGCTGGGGATCGCGTTTGCACCCGCCGCATCCGCGCAGTGGACGGTCACTGGCACGCCGGTTCCGCAACTGGCCGCGTTTGATAGCGCGATGCACACGCTCATGCAGAATCATGCGATCCCGTCCGCCCAGATGGCGGTAACCTGGCAGGGGCGCCTGGTGCTAGCGCACGGCTACACGCTCAATCCCGGCGCGAACGATATCCCCGTGCAGCCACAGTCGCTGTTCCGAATCGCCAGCGATTCCAAACAGATTACGTCCGTGCTGATCAACCGCCTGATCCAGGAAGGCAGACTGTCGCTGACCGCCACGATCGGACAGTTCATCGACCTGACGCCGCCGCCCGGCAAGAGCGCCGATCCGCGCCTGGCCACGATCACGATTCGCAACCTGCTCGAACATCTGGCCGGGTTCGGCGATCACGCCTCCGGCACCACGCAGGGCTTCGACCCGATGTTCGACGATGTCGAAATCGCGACTGCGCTCGGCGTCACGTTGCCGGTCAGCCAGGCGCAAATCATCCGCTTCATGAATGGCAAGCCGCTGCTGTCCAATCCCGGCTCCACGTATCGCTACAGCAACTACGGCTACCTGTTGCTCGGACGCGTCATCGAGTCAGTCACCGGCCTGCGCTACGCCGACTACATGGCGTCGGTCTTCAACCCGATCGGCGTGTGGGATATGCGCCCAGGGCGTTCGCTGCTGGCCTATCGCGCGCCCGGCGAGGTGTTCTACAACTCGGGCTTTGTCGGCACCACAGTGATGGATACATCCGGCAGCACGGTGCCGTTCGAATATGGCGGCTTCAATATTGACAACATGGACAGCCACGGCGGCCTGATCGTGTCCGCGGTGGAGCTCGCGCGGTACTTGAGCAACCTCGATGCGCCGGCGGCGCCGAACGCGCTCCTGAACCAGGCCTCGATCGACCGCATGTACTCACTGCCGCAGAACTACCCTCTGCCCTACCACGCCGGCGACTATTACTACGCCGAAGGCTGGGCCGTGCGCGACTATGGCAACGGCCTGCGCAACGCGTGGCACGAGGGCAGCCTGCCCAGCACAACCGCGTGGGTTGTGCGCACAGAGTACGGCTGGGACTACGCGGTGATCCTCAACCGTCGCGACGAAACCGGCCAGACCGACTACGGCAGCGAAATCGACAGCGCGATGTGGAGCGCATACGGGCAGATCACGCAATGGCCAACTAGCAACGAGTTTCCTTCGGCGCTGCCTGTGATCTTCAGAAACGGATTCGACTGAGTCGAATCCGTGCGCCCCGCTCCCGTCTGACGAACTACCGCGTCCATTCCCGCGTTCCAGGACCGCCGACTCGACGACCAACGCAGCACAGACGTACCATCGCCCCCACACCGGCGCGACGCCGGCAACCCAGGGGCTAACGTGAGCGATCCGGCTGGTACGCCAATCACCATGCTGCTGAATCGCTGGCGCGCGGGCGATAGCGCGGCCGCTAACGAACTGATGCCGTTGGTTTACGCGCAACTGCGCGGGATCGCGCGGCGCCAACTCGCCGGAGAACGTGACGGTCACACCTTGGTACCGACTGACCTGGTGCACGAGGCCTACCTCAAACTCAGCGCTGGTACGCCTCCGGACTCGGTCGACCGCTTGCATTTTTTCGCGATCGCTGCGCGCGCGATGCGTCAGGTGTTGGTTGATCACGAACGCCACCGTCGTGCCGGCAAGCGTGACGGTGGCGAACGAATCACGCTGTCGTCGGTTGATCCGCCCGATCCACACCAGAGTCTGGATTTGCTCGCGCTCGATCAGGCCCTGGATGCTTTGGAGCACGTGGACGCGCGCAAGGCGCGAGTCATCGAGCTGCGCGTTTTTGCCGGACTCGATTTTGACGAAGTCGCGCAGGTCATGAACATTTCACGCGCAACCCTGGCACGCGACTTCCGCAGTGCACGCGCCTGGTTGTATCACGCGCTCGAACTTCCACTGCAAGATTCGCCGACATGAGCGACGCGCGGCGCGCCCTGCAGTTGTTCGAGCAGGTCATTGCCGTCGATCCGGCCGAACGTGCGGTACTTCTCGATCGCGAATGCGCCGGTGACGCCGCGCTGCATGCAAATGTGGAGGCGCTGCTGCAGGCCGACGCAGCGGCCGGCGATTTTCTCTCACATCCACTCAGTGGACGCTCCGATCGAAGTGGCGAACGGCTGGGTTCATATCGATTGATGCACCTGATCGGCAACGGCGGCATGGGCAGCGTGTATCAGGCCGAGCGCGCCGACGGTGCGTTCGCAAAGCCGATCGCGATCAAGTTGCTGTTGTTCGATGCCGGCGATCTGCGCACGCGCTTCGCACTTGAGCAGCGCATCCTGGGTGCACTCAGCCATCCACACATCGCCAGCCTGTTGGATGTCGGCCAAGACGCAAATGGCGCGCCGTACCTGGTCATGGAATACGTCGAGGGCCACGCGATCACGACGTATGTGCATGAGCACGGACTGGATGTGCGCGCGCGTCTGCGCCTATTCCTGAAAATCCTCGATGCCGTTCAGAGTGCCCACAACCACCTGGTGGTGCACCGCGATATCAAGCCTGGCAACGTGCTGGTCGATGAGCACGGCAACCCCAAGCTGCTGGACTTCGGCATTGCGAAGTTGCTGGGTGACAGCCAGCCATCCGCCACGGGTACCGGAATGGGGCCGCTCACGCCTGAATACGCGAGTCCCGAGCAGGTGCGCGGCGAACCGATTGGTACCGCGTCGGATGTCTACTCGCTCGGCGTGCTCTTGTTCGAATTGGTCACCGGTGAACGTCCGTATCGGATCGATACCACCCGCGCCAGCGCGATTGAGCGCACGATCTGCGATACCGAGCCGACACGACCGAGCACACATCTGCGTTCACGTCGTATTGGCGGCAGCGCACGCGACCTGGATGCGATTGTGCTCAAGGCGCTGGCGAAGCAGCCCGTGCGGCGCTACGCCTCGTGTGCGGTCTTCGCCGACGACCTGCGGCGCTGGTTGGAGAGCAAGGAGGTGCTCGCACGCCAGCCGCCGTGGTCGGAACGCGCTGCGCGGATTTTGCGCCGACATCGATTGATCGCAGCAGTGACGATTACTGCCGCCATCACGCTACTCGTAGGTAGCGCGGCTGCACTCTGGCAAGCGCACATAGCCGGCGTGCAACGCGATCGTGCCGAACGCATTAACCACTTTCTCGTCGGCATGTTGGCGGCTGCTGATCCCGGCGACCTGGGACGCAAAGCGACTGTCGCCGATGTTCTGGATCGCGCGCAGCGGCAGGCGACGCGCGAACTGGCCGACGATCCGGCAATCGCTGCGAGCACCGAACTGACCCTGGCGAAAACCTACGCTGCGCTCGGCGATCTCGATGCGGCGCGCCACTGCGCGCAGCTTGCATTGGAGTCGGCGCAGCATGCAGACGATGGCAGCACCCTGATTGATGCGCGTATCGCGCTTGGCGAAATCTTGAAGCTGCTTGGGCAATACGACGCAGCGGCGACGATGCTGGACTCGGCCCGCGCCGAGGCGCTCGATCACGGCACCCAATCCCAGCGCGGGCATTCTGCGCTTGGACTTGGCTCGCTGGAGAGTATGCGCGGTGACTACACTCACGCCAGGCAATGGTTCGATACGGCTCTCGTCGAACTGCCCGCAAATGCTGATGCAGAACGCGCGGAAGTGCTCAACGATCTGGCGATCGTCGAAAGTTCGCTGGGCGATGATGCGAGCGCGCTCAAATTGCATGAAAAAGCGGTCGGAGCGCTGCGCAAACTGTACCCACATGGCCACCCGCTACTGGCGGAAGCCTTGGGCAATCTGGCAAATTCGCAACAGGCCAATGGTCTTAACGCGCCGGCCAAGGCCAACTTTGCGGCAGCTTTGGCGATGCAGATCGACCTGCTCGGCGAAAACCACCAGAACGTGGTGCAGACTCTCAGTTCAATGACGTACGTCGACTTGGCCAACAACGATACTGCTGCGGCGCTAAGCGACGGGGCTCGCGCATGGTCCGGTGCGCAACAATTGTCTGATGGCAATCAGATCAGGGCGTATGCGGCAATCATGTACGGTCAAGCGCTGGTGCAGGCCGGGCATGATCGAGAGGGGGTAACCCTGATCGAAGCAGCGCTGAACATGCGCAAGGCGCACTATCCGGCCGGTCATCCATTGATCGTCAACACCGAGAGCGTGCTTGGTCTCGCCGAGGCACAGACTGGCGACATCTCCGCTGGCGAGACACTCGCACGCTCAGCCTACGAACGGCAGCGGGCGAAGCTCGGCGAAAAGCACGCACTCTCGGTACTGGCCCGTCAGCGCCTGGTGCAAATTGAGACGCTGAAGAAGAACGGGCAACCTTTACCGAATCCAATCGCGGCAAAGCGCTGAACGCGAGCCGCGACGTCAGCGCTTCCTTTCTTCCCCGACCGCGCGAGGTGGAGAGCGGGGTCGCCTACTCGGCAGACACCACGAAACCGAGTCGACGCTGCCGACACCGATCGGTGATGACCTGTTGCAGA
>JBDTWV010000131.1:0-6572 GCA_040006495.1 Dokdonella sp. | reverse complement strand
CAGCAGATTGACCTTGAGTCCGGCTAGACCGATCAGGCCGAACAACACCAGGGTCAAGGTCAGCATGCCGACGGTGACACGCCGGCGCGTGGCCAGCTCGGGCAAATTCACTTGGTTTTCCCAGCCGCTGTCGCGGTGGCAATGGTCGGGCTTGCCTCGATGACTTGGACTTCGGTGCCGTCGCGCACTGCGTTGCGGCCGATCGTGATCACCCGCTCGCCATCCTTGACGCCATCACGAATTTCAATGCGGTCGCCGTCGGCGTATCCGGTCTGCACGATGCGACGCTTGGCGACAAAGGCCGGCGGCGCAGGCTTGGCACGTTCGGCGGCAGCCGCTTCGCCCCGCTTGGGCTTGACCGTGCTCGGCACTACCGGCTTGAGCGGCACCGGTTCGATCACGAATACCGAACTTTCGCCATCTTCCTCGACGATGGCCGCACGCGGCACCACCAGTGCGTCATGGTGCTGGTCGTAGGCGACTTCGATGCGCCCGAACATGCCCGGCTTCAGTGTTGCGCTCGCATCGCGAAATTCGCAGGTCGCACGGAACGTGCCACTCGCGGCGTCCACGACCGGCGCAATCCGCGCGATGCTGCCTTCAAACGCGCTGCCAGCAAGCGCGTCGACGGTCAAGCGCACCGCCTGACCTGCCTTTAGCGTACCGAGGTCGCGCTCGGGCACGTTGAGCACGGCCTGTAGCGGATTCATGTCGACGATCTGGAACAGGTTTTGATTGGTCTGCACCAGATTACCCAGCTTGATCGAGCGCTTCGCGACCACGCCCGATATCGGTGCAACGATGCGCGTGTAGGAAACATCCAATTGCGCGCCTTCAACCACCGCGCGCTGGGTTTCCAGATCGTATTTGTCGCTGTCGTACTGGGTTTTCGGCGTGATATGCAGCGCAAAACCCTTGTCGGCCTTTTCGAATGCAGCCTGTGCCTTACGCAACGTGCCCGTCGCCTGAGCCAGCTTGTTGCGCGCGGCATCGTCATCGAGTTGCGCGAGCACCTGACCCTGGCGCACGTGCATGCCCTCCTCGACCAGGATCTTCAGCACGATGCCACTGGTCTTGGAGACCACCTGTGCATCGCCGACCGCCTCGAGCGTGGCGGTGCCCGAATAGTTGGCGGTGATCGATTGATGCGACGCCGCAGCGACCTCGACTGGAATCGAAGCATGCGTGCTCGCGGCGTCCTTGTCGCCACCGGCGCGGCCGCTGCATGCTGCGACCAGTGCCGTCATGGCCAAAAGTGCAGACACACCGAAGTGGCGAAATACTGGACGACGGGATGCGGGAGCAGAATGACTGGACATTGGAAGGCGACCTGGGAAATATGCTGGTGTTATAGTAAACTACATCACCACGTATATGCAACAGCTCAACCACCAACGTTGTCGTCTGGAAATTGTGGATGTCGTTTCGTGGCTTCAGGCCGAAACAGCCGACACCGCAGTGACATCATGATGAGGTGGCGGCATCGTCTGTTTTTTCCGTGGCAACTGCGTGAGCCAATAGTCATGCAACCGCGCAATCTGATGTAGTTCGCAGCGAGAACTTTGCAGTTCGAATACCGACTGCGCAGCGCTTCGTCCACTGGATGAACCGAAAACAGAAACCACACGTTATACTTCCCCGGATTGACACCCGAGAAGTTCAACCCTCGCAGTTCCGGAACCGAAAATGACCCGAACGCATCTGCTTGCCGCTCTATTGTTGACCGTCGCCCTGCCCTGCCTCGCCGCCGAGAAGGGCGATGCCGTGGTCGGGAAATCCCTGGCCTACACCTGTGCCGGTTGCCACGGCATCACCGGCTGGAAGAACGCGTATCCGAATTATCACGTGCCCAAGATCGGTGGTCAGAATTTTGACTACCTGGTCGCTGCATTGACCGAATACAAGAAAGGCGAGCGCTCCCATCCGACCATGCGTGCGCAAGGCGAAAGCTTGTCCGAACAGGACATCGCGAACATTGCCACTTACCTTTCCAGCCTCGCGCCGTGACGCGCGCACGAATCGATCAGGACCGCCCCGAGATGAAGCGCTTTTTCTCCTCGTTGTTGATCACGACACTCGCAATTTTCACCGTTTCCGCGTTCGCCAAGGGCGACCTGGAAGCTGGCAAGGCGAAGGCCGTCGTCTGTCAGGCTTGTCATGGCGCAGACGGCAATGCCGGGACCGATCCTCAGTACCCGCGCTTGGCCGGGCAATACCGCGACTACATGGCTCGCGCACTGCACGAGTACAAAAGCGGCGACCGCAAGAATCCGATCATGGCCGGCTTCGCCGCCACGTTGTCGGATGAGGATATCGACAACGTCACGGCCTATTTCGCCAGCCTGCCGGGCAGCAAGCTCACCGACATGAGTGGACACGTGCAGGGCGATTGATCCGGCGTTGATCGCGCCTGCGTCGCTGTCTCAACTGTACATTTTCAGTTGTAGGAACGGCGGCAGCCGCGATGTTTGCGCCCGGTTCAACCCAGGGCATCGCGCCTTCCGGCGCTCCCACAGGAAAATGACCGCCTTCGGGCATGGTGGTAGCGGCGGCAGCCGCGATGCTCTTCGGGAGGCCAAGCGCTTCGCGCGATTTCCTAGACGTTTGCCTGCCGCTTGTAGTACGGGTTGTTGCCGCTGTCGTGATCGGTCGAATCCGCGACGCCGCTCACGCCCGGGACACGCGCCTTCAGCGTCGTCTCGACGCCACCTCGCAAGGTCTGGTCGACCATGCCGCACCCGTGGCAGCCGCCGCCGAACTGCAGCACGACGATGCCCTCGGCAGTCACCTCGCGCAGGCTGACGCGCCCGCCATGCGAGGCAAGCTGCGGATTGATCTCCGCCTCGATCACGTAGCGCACGCGTTCGACGATGCTCGCATCCTCGCCCGGAACCTGACCGCGCAGCGCAGGCGCGCGGATCGTCAACTGGCCACCGCTGCTGCTGCGGTCGAAGTCGACCGTTGCGCCATCGAGGTACGACACGCTGTCGGCATCGACGAATAGCGAAAATCCTTCGCACTCGATTTCCCATTCACTGCCGTTACGGTCGGTGGGCTCCGAAAATTCGAGTTGGCAATCGCCCTTGGGCGTGCCTGCATCGACCGCGTGAACGCGCACGCCCAAGCCCGGGATCGCTTGCTGTTCGATGAGTTTGCGAAAATGTTCCTGTGCCGAAGTGGAAAGGGTGATCATTGCGAGTGGGTTCCGATGGAAACAGGACCAGTTTAGTCCTGAATGGCATCAGCGTCATCCGGAACTATAATTTGTGCACGCCGCAGATTGCGGCGCATCGATTGCCGACGCGAGCCATTCCATGACCGAGACCACAATTCAATCGCTGCGCGCCCAGCACTGCGTACCACGCAAAGGCAAGGAAGCGCGCCTGTCCCATCAAGCTGTCACGACTCATCTGGCGTTGCTGCAGGGCTGGAGTCTCGCAGTGGACAGCGGTGATATCCACAAGGAATTCCAATTTCCGGACTACTTCCACACGATGGCCTTCGTCAATGCGGTCGCCTCGATCGCACACCGCGAAGACCATCATCCCGACCTGGAAGTTGGCTACAACCGCTGCCTGGTGAGGTACTCGACACATGACGTCGGTGGCCTCTCGCTGAACGACTTCATCTGCGCGGCAAAGGTCGAGGATCTATTCGTCGCAAAGTAGACTTGCTGTGTCGGTGCTGCAACACGTGACCTAGGAATGCCCCTGATGTCGCCTGTCAAATCGCGTGCCGTGGTCGAATCGTTCTTCCACAAAGACACCGGAACCTTTACCCATGTCGTGCACGCTGGCGACGACAGCGCCGCAGCAATCATCGATCCAGTGCTCGATTACGATGCGGCGGCCGCACGAACCTCGACCAGGTCTGCCGATGTCGTGCTCGCGTTCGTGCGTGTACATCGGCTCAAGGTCGAATGGATCCTCGAAACCCACGCTCACGCTGACCATCTCAGCGCGGGTGGCTATCTGCACGACGCATTGGGTGCACCACTCGCGATCGGCCGCGGCATCGTCGAGGTGCAAGCGCGGTTCAAGGCGTTGTACGGGCTTGGCGCGGACTTCAGCGCCGACGGCAGCCAGTTTGACCGTTTGTTCGCGGATGGCGAAACGTTCCAGGTCGGCGTGCTGCAAGCACGCGCGATCGGAACGCCAGGCCACACTGGCGATGGCCTGACTTATCTGATCGACGACGCCGCCTTCGTCGGCGATACGTTATTCGCGCCGGATATCGGCACTGCACGCTGCGACTTTCCGGGCGCCGATGCAACCGGGTTGTATCGGTCCATCCACACAATTCTCGGACTGCCGGCCACAACGCGGCTATTCCTGTGCCACGACTACCCGCCCGCCGGACGCGCACCCAGCGCCGAGTCGTCGATTGATGCACAAACGCAAAGCAACGTGCACATTGGCAATGGCACTAGCGAGATTGATTTCGTCGCGCTACGCACCACACGCGATGCAGGCCTGCCGGTGCCGCGCCTGATCCTGCCCGCGTTGCAGGTCAATATCCGCGGTGGGCGCGTCCCTGGCGCCGATGCCAACGGCATTCGTTATCTCAGGCTACCTCTCGACCAGATCGGCGCTAAATGCTGATGCATCACGCGCTATCTCAGCTGCATCGGACCAACGCTTCGGCAATCTCCTGCGCCGAGGTGATCGTGATAACGCGCGGGTGAGCGCTGTCCACCGCGTGCTCCATCTCGTGCTCCCAGGTCACGTGGTAAGGCATGTGCACACCCCAGCCACCGAGTGTGATCACCGGTTCGATATCAGAGCGCAGCGAGTTGCCGACCATCGCGAATCGGCTGGGCTCGGAGCCGCATTCCGCAATCACACGTGAATAACTCGAGACGTCCTTCTCGGACACGATCTCAATGCAGTGGAACAGGTCACCGAGTCCGCTTTGCGCAACCTTGTGCTCCTGGTGGAATAGATCACCCTTGGTGATCAGAACGACACGATGACGCGCCGCAACCGCTTTGACGGCGGCGCGAATGCCGGGCAACAGTTCGACCGGGTGGTCCAGCACGGCCTTGCCGAGCGCAACGATGAGATGGATGTCACGGGCCGGGATCGCCCCGTCAGTCAATTCGATCGCGGCTTCGACCATCGACAGGGCCATGCCCTTCGCGCCATAGCCGAACAAGGCAAGATTGCGGCGTTCCACCGCACGCAACCGGCTGCGCACGGCGGCATCCCCGATATGGACCCAGTTGCCGACGATCCGCTCGAACTCCGCCCCGGCGTGCCGGAAGTAACCTTCGCTGTGCCAGAGCGTATCGTCGCCGTCGAAACCGACCAGCTCGATCATGCCGGCCGTCGTTTCCGCAGCGTGTCGACCACCGCCGACAATTCCGGTGCTAGCGGTGCGTTGAAGCTGTAGCGGCGTTCACCCAAATCGAACTCGAAGTGTGCCGCATGCAAGAACAGTCTTTTCAATCCTTTATCACGCATTCTTTGATTGAATTCTCGTTCGCCGTACTTTTCATCGCCCGCCAGAGGATGGCCGATGTGCTGGGCGTGTACGCGGATCTGGTGGGTACGACCGGTTTCCAGCAGGACCTCGACCAGGCTCGCATCGCCAAAGCTTTCGATCTCGGTGAAATGCGAGCGTGATTCTTTACCTTCCGAATCCACCCGGACCATTCGTTCGCCGCCTTGCAACACCGATTTTCGCAGCGGCGCGTCGACACTGACGCAACTACGCTCCAGCGTGCCCTCGATTAGTGCGAAATAGCGTTTTTCCGCGCGACCTTCGCGGATTTCGGTCTGCAACCCGGTCAGCGCCGAGCGCTTGCGGGTCAGCACGAGAACTCCACTGGTGTCGCGATCGAGGCGGTGCGCCAGTTCCAGCGTGTCGCGCGGACGCGCGGCACGCAGCAACTCGATCGCCCCAAAACTGATCCCGCTGCCGCCGTGACTGGCGACACCGGAAGGCTTGTTGATAACCAGGAATTCCCGGTCTTCATGGATGATCGACGCCTCGATACGGTGCAGCTGCGCCTCGGCGGGGGCCGCCGACTCGACTCGTTCAGCCACTCGAACCGGTGGAATGCGGACCAGATCGCCTCCGTTCAGGCGCCGATCCGGTTTGACGCGGCCGCCGTTGACGCGCACCTGGCCGGTCCGTAAAAGCCGATAGATCAGGCTCTTGGGCACACCTTTGAGCTGGGTTGAGAGAAAATTGTCGAGGCGCTGGCCTTCGCGGTCCTCGGGAACCGTGACCGTATGCGCACGCACGCCTGTGTCGGCGTCGCGATATGTCGCCGAAGTCTGTGTCTTCATTGAAAAAATCTTCCGGGAACTGATATGCTCGCCGGGCGTGTCGCGCCGCCTAGGACCCCATCCGCGGGAGTCCAAAGCAGCCAATGACGCACCCGTCCATTGCGTCCTTCAACGCCTGTGCTGACGAAAATCTCCGTCGGAGCGCAGCGCAGGTTCTGAAGCGGCATCGTAATGGCTCGGGTCGACAATTGCTCGCTGTCGCAAAGACGGCGCGGATTTTCGGGTACGCAGCAACCCAATTGTGGCTGGCGCGCGGACGCGCCGGCGGGACAAGAAACC
>JBDTWV010000130.1:0-6579 GCA_040006495.1 Dokdonella sp. | reverse complement strand
CCGTCGATAGCCCCAAGGGGCGTCGGTCAGCGGGTCTAGCCAAGCTGCCGGCATGACCTTGCCGATGCGCTCGAAATTGTCGGCCAGCACTTGCTGTTTCGCCGCGATCTGCGCGGTGGGCGTCATGTGCTGCATGCTGCAACCGCTACAGGTGCCGAAGTGGATGCAACGCGGTTCGACCCGGTCGGGTGATCGTGTCAGCAGCTCCTCGACCTTTGCTTCATCGAAGCTGCGGCTGCGCTTGGTCAGCGTGATGCGCGCCCGCTCGCCGGGCAACGCGCCACTGACGAAGACGGCTTTGCCATCGATATGCGCGACTCCACGACCATCATGCGTAAGGTTGGTGATATCTACTTCAGTCATTGAGTACGATGAAAAGAAAGCGCGCACCGTTGAAGGTGCGCAAGGCCAATCGTCAAAGCCGGAACAAGGAGACCGGAAGGACACGGCGGGTTTGGCGCCGGATGGTTGACGTGTTCAGCACCGTCCTGCGTTCATTTTTTCTTCCAGGTGCCACTTGCATCCTGATAGTACCAGCCAGCGTGCGCACGCTCGATCCATTGTTTGGCGAAGGTATTGCGGATTTGCGTTTCCCATTCCGGATGGCCATTGGCGAGCGCTATTTCATGGTAGACGGCCTGGCGATCACGATTCTCGTCGGCGACCGTTGCGTTCAGTGCCGCACGCTCGGCGAGGGGCACGCTGGCCGCATCGCGTATCGCGATCAATCCATCCTTGGTGAACCCGACCGCGCCGCTCGCAAAATATTTGGCCAGCCCCGACTCGAATCGCAGGCGCATGCGCGCCTGGATTGCCTGGATCTGCGGGGTCTGAATCGAAACGTTCGCTTGTTGCGCATAAGCGCTCGGAATCACGAAATCGAGCAGCATCGCTCCGGGTGACTTGCCCGGTGGCGGTTCGTTGGCCGCTGGCGGCGTCTCCTTGGCTGGCGCGCCGATCACCTTGTCGACAAATTGCTGGGCGGCTTTCTCTGCGGCGGCTTCCGGGAAGTAGACGTTGATCGTGACGCATGCAGCGAGCACTGCGAGTGCGGCGGTCAGTGCAGTCCAGATGACGAATTTGCGCATGGGGTGCTCCTTTGTTTTGCGGCGAGGGACCGTTCTCTATGCAAAGACTCGATCACTGCGGACGTTTTACGGTGTTTCCAATATTCGGGTCATTTGATGATCGGGCCCTGCCCTTGCGTGGCCTCCTGCAAGCGGCGCACGAGGGTCGGCCAATCGACGCGGCGACCGTGTCCGACGATGTCGATACGCGGGATTCCTGAGCCTTGCACGATAGTGTAGCCGTCCGTGCCTGAATTGGCCGTTCCAGCCGCGGGAGGTTGATCAATACCCGCCATCGCGCAGACCTCGTCGCGCAATTTGCAGCGCAGGCCGAGTCGACGGTAGCCGAACGTGTTGAACATCTTCAGCGCCATGGTCTGCAGATTGGCCGAAAGACCACCGCCGCCACCCATCGAGGTCAGGTCATTGACCGCCTTGTAGCTCATGCGGCCACCTGCGCTGGTGCGCAGCCACGCCTCGAATGCAACCGGACTCCAGTCCAGCAGGCGCAGGTCCGCCACCGTGCCGTCGAGGCGCCCGCTCATGCCGCCGAACGAGAATGCCTGGGTCACCTGATCCAGATCAAATCGTTCGAAATGAACGTCTGCACCTAGGGCGGGCGCAACGCCAAACGGCCGCTGCAAGGTCAGGCCGCTGACGCCCAGATGGCCGTCGAATACGTACAGATCGAGACCTCCGTGAAGCTCGATCGTATCGCCGGTGAGCACGATCTCCGGAATGCCGCCTGACAGGTTGCCGCCAAAGCGTGGCCATCCGAACGCGGTCGACAGTTGGGCCATGTCGATACCGACGATCGCGAACGAACCTGCGTAGCGCTCACCGCGCGGCGAACGCGGCTGCAGGCTGAGGGTTTCGAGGCGCACCTGGCCTCCGAGGACGTCGACCGCCAGTGGCTGCGCCAACACGATCTGTCCATGCCGCGATTCGAAGGCTGCGTGCGCACCACCAAGCGGAATACGGAAAAGCTCTGCGTCTTTCCAGCGCAGCGCGCTGGGCGGCGTATCGGCGCGAATATCCCAATCGACACTGCCATCGAGGCCGGTCAGACGGAATCGACCAGCGCCATCACGCAGGTCCACGGACTGCGCATCCAATGCAAAACGCTGCAGACCAGCGGCGTCGAATTGCAGGGTGCCGGACAGCGAACCGTCAGCAGTGAGTTCGCCATAACCCTTGGAGGCAAGCCAGCTATGCGCATAGCGATCGAGAGCGGAGCCAAGCTTCGCGGTACGCAGGTCGAGGTGTAGCGCTTTCACGGACCGCGCATCCGCCAACTCGATGTCCGCAACCGCACCGAGATCGAGGACGCCAGGATCCTTCCAGTCGAATTTCCGGATGCTCCACCGATCCTCCGCAAAGGTGGCGTCCAGCGCCACCTTGACCGACGCGGCCGGCAGCTTCACATACACCGGGCCGACCAGCCCCTCGCCGCCATGTAGATTCCCTTCGAGCTGCACGCGCGGTTGGGCGGCAGTGCCGGATACCTGCACGCGCCCATCAGCGGCGAGATTTGCCGCGGCGAGCGAGCCGTCTTTGCTGTCATAGCCGATACCGCTGAACGTGAAAGCGGTGCTCACGCTCTCATTGGGCGGTGACTGCGGGCGCAGTATGGTGTCTTGAAGTTTGAGTTCGCCGCCGAACAATCCTATTTTCAGCGAGCCCAGCAGGTTCAGCGCACCGCCGCGTGACTGCCAGCGCGACGCCGACGCGGACATCGTCACATCGTGGATACGCGCCGATGTCCAAGCCAGCGCGGTTGGCGGTTGTACGCCCGCCGCAGCCCAATCGAGGCCACCTTTGAGACCGGTCAGCGAAATTTTTACCGTCGGATCGCTGACATCAAATCGCCGCGTCGCCAGCGCGATGCGTTGCAGCCCGTGCGTATCGATCATCAGATCACCGGACAGCTCGCCGCGCATCACAAGGTCGCCGAGGCCTTGCGCCGCGAGCACGGTCTGCGCGTAGCGCGCCTGCGCAAGCGGCAGCAGCGCGCGCACGAGATGCACATCGAGCGAACGCAAGGGAGCCAGTTTGCCTGCTGTGATCGATCCGCTCGCGTCAAATTCGAGCGCATCCGGATCACTCCATGCGAAGCGACTGATATCCCAGCGCCCGTGCTCATGCACCATCGCGTCCAGACTGATCGCGACAGGCGTCTGCGGTAACGCCACGTGCACCGCGCCGATGCCAATCTTGCCGCCAGTAGCGGTCGCGCTGGCAACAAAATGCCCATCGGTGTCAGCCTGCGACCAATCCAGTTCTCCGGCCACCACGAGGCTGGCGCCGGAAACGGTGCCGTCAAACGTGTTGAACGTCAGATCGGCTGCCTTGTAGTGTGCGTTGACGGACCCGTCGGTTCCGACCGTCACGTCGGCATCGAACACTCCACTGCGTACTTCGCCGCCCTTCCATGCCTGAGCCAGCGGCGCCTTGAGCCACGCAGCGGGTACCTGCTGCAGCGAAACGCTGGTCACGCCGCCTGTACTCATCGGTAGCGTGACCATGACGCGGCTGCGATCGCGAGCCAAGGCCAATTCGATGCGTTGCCTGGAAATGCGCGCTGTCAGGTTCGCACTCTGCACGACGTGGCCCTCTGTGCCGAGCTGCGCGGGACCTGTACAGACCCACTCATCATTCTGATCGCGCGTCAGCTCGCAGGCCCACTCGACACGCCCGTGCAGCGCGAGTTGAGGCACATCGATGTGCTTGGCACTGATTTGCAACGATCCGGCAATGGCGCGTTCGTCGAAGACCACGCGCAGATCCGTCGCACTCACATGCGGATCGTGCAGGCGTGCCGCGGTCAGCGTGAGCGTTCGCGCGCAGGCCGAGGCACTGCCACCAGCAATTAGGGCTGCGACAGCCAGCACGCAGCTTCGGCGGATTGACGGATTTCGCATCGTCGACCATTCTGCCAGTCATTGCCACCATGATGTCCACCGTGCAAAAACTGCGCATCCTCGTCGCGGATGACAATCCCCTCAGCCTGCGCTTCCTTGCCGACGCACTCGCTGGAATGGGCCATGAGATCGTCGAGGCCGAGGATGGCGGCGTCGCGCTCGCTCGCGCCGACGAGAGTGCCTGCGACGTGCTGCTGTTCGACGCGCGCATGCCCAATCTTGGCGGGGCACAGGCACTGGCACTGATCCGCACACAGGCCGGCCTCTCGCAACACGCGATCGCGCTGGCGACCACTGCAGACAACGATCGCGCGACGCACGCGACATTGCGCGCTGCGGGTTTCGTCGATGTGCTGGTCAAACCGCTTGATGTCAACACGTTGCGCTCGGCGATCGCGCAACAGGTGCCTGGCTTCGGCGTGGGCGACGAATCGTTTGACGATTCCCAAGCACTCGCCGCCGCAGGTGGCGATGCCGCCATCGTCACCGCATTGCGCGGCCTGTTTGCGATCGAGCTGGAATCGTTGCCGAGCGAGCTGGCGCGCTTCTGCGAGCGCCAGGACGCAACCGCAGTGCGCGAGCGGCTGCATCGTCTCGACGCTTCCGCTGGATTCTGTGGTGTCCCTGCGCTGGTAAGAGCAGCCGCGACGTTGCGGTCCGCACTCGATAGATCGGCATGGCCGAGCATCGCGCTGGTCCAATTCCACGCCGCCTGCGAGCGCACCCGTATATTGCTGACACGCTGACGGTCAGCCTGGCTGGTCGTCGGGTGACAGCGGCGCCTTGGAATCCGCGGCGCCGGGTCGCGCCGACAACGCCCAAGCGTTCAGTTCGCCACCCAGCAGGTGGCGAACGGTCACGCGCACCAGACGGCGCAACTGCACGAGCTGATCGGCTGTGGGCCGTTCGTCATGGGCAAGTGCAATCAATGCGGCGCCGCTCAAACGTGGCCACGGTGTTCCGCCACGCCAATTACTCGCGCCGGAATCAGGATCATAAAAATACTCGATGTCCGCTTCGATCGCGTCGCCAGCCACGGTCTGCTCCAACGCGAGCGCGTAGCCGATATCCGCCAGAAAATCGCGCTCGAAACGGCGCAATGTCCATGCCAGGTCCGAGTCCTCGGCGAGTCGCGCCAGACACTGCGCATACACCGCAAAGGCATGCGTTGGTGCATCGCTGCGAGCGCCTAGTTTCAGCACGAGCTCATTGATGTACATCGCCGCCAGGAGCGCATCGCCGGCGATCATGAACGGGGTGCTCGCCGCCTCCGCTGCGGTCAGCGTACCCAGGTCGCCCTTGGCGACCCAGCTCAGAAGCAGTGGCTGCAACGGTTGCAGCACACCGCGCGGCAGCCGGCTGCGTTCGCGCCGTACCCCGCGAGCAACCAACGCGACCCTACCGTGATCACGGGAGAACGCCTCGATCAGCAACGACGTTTCCCGATAGGGCCGCGCGTGCAGGATGAAGGCGGGTTGCTGGTCGATGCGCATGAGGCTGGATTGGGGAAATAGCGAAAGGCCGCCAAGCGCGCTGAGCTGCTCTTGTGATTCCCGATTCCCTATTACCTGCTTTTCACTCCGAGTAGCCGAACTGCCGCAACGCAGCCACGTCATCGCTCCACGATTCGCGGACGCGTACCCACAGCTCGAGAAATATGCGACGTCCGAACAAACGCTCCATCGAATGCCGTGCGGAACTTCCGATCTTCTTGAGCTGCGCGCCGCCGTTGCCGATCACGATTGCTTTCTGGCCGTCGCGCTCGACCCAGATCACTGCACCGATCCGGGTAATATCACTGGCGTCCTCGAAGCGCTCGATTTCGACCGCGGTCGCATATGGGAGTTCGGCGGCAAGTTGCAGCATCAGCTGCTCGCGGATCAGCTCCGCAGCAAGGAAACGTTCGCTGCGATCGGTGAATTCCTCTTCCGCGTGAATCGCGGGTGCTTCTGGCAGGCGTGCAACCAGATCGTGCAGTAATGCTGACACGCCATCGCCACGCCGCGCAGCGATGAAATGCACGCCTGCATAGTGGCGCTCGCGAGTGAGTTCGCCAGCTAGCGGCAGCAGTGATTTCTTGTCGGTAATGCGATCGACCTTGTTGATTGCGAGCAGGCATGGTGCCGCCTGTGCCGCAATCAGTTTCCAGACGTCCTCATCCTCGTCGCGCCAGCGTCCATCGATCACGTGCACGAGCACGTCAGCCTCATCCGGCACCTGGCGGGCTACCCGGTTGAGTTGGCGATTGAGCGCGCGCTTGCCGCCCTGATGCAGTCCTGGCGTGTCGATGAACACCACTTGCGCATCGCGGCGGGTGACGATGCCGACGATCCGATGCCTCGTCGTCTGCGGCTTCGGCGTGACGATGCTGAGCTTGGCGCCGAGGAATGCATTGAGCAAGGTGGATTTGCCGACGTTTGGACGGCCGATCAAGGCGACACGACCGCAGCGGTGGATCGGATGGGACACGTCAGTGCTCATGGTCGGAATTCACTTGTGCGGCAGCCAATGCCGCTTCGGCCGCGATCTGTTCGGCCGCGCGGCGGTTGGAACCACTGCCATGCGCGGAAATGTCGAGGTCTTCGATGCGA
>JBDTWV010000129.1:0-6609 GCA_040006495.1 Dokdonella sp. | reverse complement strand
CGAATCCGGATTGGCCGATTGGGGAGGATTCCAGTTGCGAGCGGTAGCGTGGATTGGAGAGGAATCCGAGATGATCCTGACTCGCGTCGGCGAGTGTCGCCACGCCGTGGATCGGGAGCGCCGCGTCGCCGCGCAGGTCCAGTGTGAAGAGTGCCGCGAGTTCGCCGAGGGTGCGGATGCCGGCGGTCACGGCGTGGCCGCCTTGATCGATTGGCGGCGCAGGCGTTCCAGGATCTGTTCGGTCACGTCGACTTTGGGGCTGGCGTACACGACCGGACTTGGCACGATCAGGTCAAACCCTTGTTCGCGCGCGAACTGCACTACCGCGTCATTGATCTCGCGCCAGCTCTTGTCCAGCTCCTGATCGCTGCGCGTCTTCAATTCCGTACGCAGGTTGTCGCGGCTGCGCTTGACTGAGCGATCGAGCGCGTCGATCTGGCGTTGCAGGGAATCGCCATCCGTCTTCGCATGCGTTGCGGAGGTACGGGCTTGCTCGGTGCGCAGCTCGGCGGCGTGCCGCTCATCGGCTTTCAGCGCGGCGTCGCGTGTGGCGAATTCGCGTTCGAGTTTCTGCCGGCCGGCGACGACTTGCGGCGCGTTGTCGAGCAGTCGCTTCATGTCCACATAACCGATGCGCGCCGGTGCGGGCGCCTGGGCGGCCGCGAAACCCGTGAACACGACCGCCGCCAGCATCAGCAACGGCCGGATCCAATGATTGCGCGGTGGTGCGTAGTGGGTCACTCCAGCGTTTCCCCTTCACCCTCACTGCCAGACGCCGTTTGCGTCCTCCGTACGCGTTCTAGAACGTGTTGCCGAAGGTGAACTGGATGGTCTCGGTATCGTCGCCAGCCTGCTTGCGAATCGGTCTGGCGAAGTTGATCACGATGGGCCCGACGGGTGCGCGCCACTGGAACGAAAGGCCGGCCGAGGCGCGCAGCTGGTTGGCGTTGAACGAGGTGTAGTTGCTGCAGCTTGGCACAATCGTGCTATTGCACAGATTGTTCTTGAACACGTTGCCGACATCGATGAATGCGGACAGGCGCGTACTGTCGTTGTCTTCCTTCACGAACGGCGTCGGAAAGATGATTTCGGCCGACGCCACGGTCTTGAGCGAGCCGCCGATCGGCAGGTGGCAATTCTTTGTGCTGTCCGGACAAATCAGCGGGTTCAGCAGGTCGTACGGCCCAAGCGTGTTGTCGCGGAAGCCGCGTACATCGGATACGCCTCCGGCATAGAAGTTCTGGAAGAACGGCAGCCCGCTCAGGTCCGCGATGTAACGCGGATCGCTGGGTGACATCACGCTCTTCGGCGTGCGGTAGCTGTCGCCGTAGCCGATGTTGAAATGGCCGTAGAACGTCAGTTTGTCGGTCAGGTGCAGGTACTGCGCGAAACGGTACTGGAGGCGGTAGTACTCGATCGTCGAACCGGGAAGAGTGAAATTCAGAGACACCGACTGCAGCGAGCCGCGGGTCGGGTTCCAGTAGCGGTTGCGCGTGTCATGCGCCCATGACAACTGCAGTTCGCTGGTGTGGAATGTCCTGTGGCCGACGTTGTCGATGTAGTCGATGATGCTTTGCGGCGTGTAGTTCTGAGCCGTCAGGATGCCGGTTTTGCTGAGCCCATACTGCAAGTTGATGGTGTCCGATTCGCTGATCGGAATGCCCAGATAGATGTCGAACGCATCGGTGTTGCTCTGGTAGCTGGCAATGTTCTGCTGACCGGAATCGAGCTCGGTATGCTTGATGTCGTAACCGATGCCGATGCCGTCGTCGGTCAGGTAGGGCTCGAAATACGACAGCTGGTAGTTCTTGATGTACAAGCTCTGCTGGGCGCTGAGCGAGATGCGGTCGCCGGTGCCGAAGAAATTGTTCTGGGTGACGCCAAGGCTGGTGATGATGCCCTGTACCTGCGAGTAGCCCAGACCGAACTGGAACTGGCCGGAGTTCTGTTCCTCGAGCGCAACGGTCAGATCGACCTGGTCGTCGGTGCCGGGCACTTTCGGAGTGTCGATGGTGACGGTTTTGAAGAAGCCGAGGCGTTGCAGACGGATCTTCGAGCGATCAATAGCGGCCTGCGAATACCAGGCGCCTTCGAGCTGGCGCATCTCGCGGCGCACCACCTCGTCCTCGGTGTGCTGGTTGCCCTTGAAGACGACGCGACGCACGTACACGCGCTTTCCCGGATTGACGAAGAAATTGATGCCGACTTCGCGTTTTTCCTTGTCGACGGCGGGAATCGGCTGCACATCGGCGAACGCATAGCCGATGTTGGATAGCGTCGCGGTGATCGCGTCGACCGATTGCTCGATCTTCTTGCGTGAGAACACATCGCCGGATTTGACCTGCAACAGCTTGTGCAGGTCGTCCTCTTTGAGGATCAGGGTGCCGGTCAACTTCACGTCGGTGACTTTGTAGACGTCGCCTTCCTTGATGTTCGCAGTGACGTACATCTTGCGCTTGTCGGGGCTGATGCTGACCTCGGTTGAGTCGACGTTGAAGTCGGCATAGCCGCGGTCCATGTAGAACGACTGCAGCTTTTCCAGATCGCCAGACAGCTTCTCGCGTGAGTACTGGTCGTTCTTGGAGTACCAGGACGTCCAGTTCGTGGGACTGGACTCGAAACCACCTTCGATCTGCTTGTCGCTGTAAGTCGTGTTGCCGACGATATTGAGGTGCTTGATGGCCGCGGCTTTGCCCTCGGCGATATTGATTGCAATCTCGACGCGATTGCGGTCGAGGTTGACCTTCGAGGTCTTCACCGACACGTTGTACTTGCCCCGATTGTAATACTGGCGAATCAGTTCGCTCTGCACCTCGTTGAGCTTGAGGTCATCGAACGCCTCGCCCTCGGCGAGGCCGATGCCCTTGAGACCCTTGCGCAGGTCTTCTTCCTTCAGATCCTTGTTGCCACGGATCGCGATCTTGCTGACCTGCGGCCGTTCCTTCACGGTGATGACGAGAATGTCGCCTTGGCGGCCGAGCTGCACGTCCTTGAAGAATCCCGTCTTGTACAGCGCACGGATCGCCTGGTCGGCGCGGTCGGAGGTCAGCGAATCGCCTTTCTCGACCGGCAGATAGGTGAATACCGTGCCGGGCGCGATGCGCGACAGGCCTTCGACGCGGATGTCGGAAATCGTGAACGCGTCGAATGCTGCGGCATCGTGTGCGGCAAACCAGGTGAGCAGGAAAAGGGCAGCTATACGCTTCATCATTACTTCCGTCAGGGCATCGTTGGACGCGCGACAGTGTAGCCGCGGCCCGGTTTCTTGGGGTGGGACTGACGAATCAGGACGCGATCCGCAGGATATCGTTGTAAATGGCCAGACTCATCAAGGCCATGAGCAGGGTCAGACCGACATATTGGCCTGCAATCTGCGCCCGTTCGCTGACCGGTCCGCCCTTGACCAGCTCGATAAGGTAATACAGCAGGTGGCCGCCGTCCAAAACCGGGATCGGCAGGAGGTTGAGGATACCCAGGCTGAGCGAGATGATCGCGAGGAAATTCAGGAACCACGCGATACCCATGTGGGCCGAGCTGTTGGCAACCTGGGCGATCGTGATCACGCCGGAAAGATTCTTCAGCGAGGCGCGCCCGGTGACCATGCTCCACAGCATGTCGAGGGTCTGCCGGGTCCGCTCCCAGGTTTCGCCAAACGCGCGCGGGATTGCGGCCAGCGGCCCATAATGCAGGGTTGCGTCATATTTCGCTTCCGGCAGTTTCGGCGAGATGCCGAGCAGCCAGTGCGGCGCAGTGGGCATCACCGTACTTGCGGACGCGCCAGTCTCGGCTGTGCTGCGAACCGGTGTTGCCGGCAAGCTGAGCTGTGCGCCGCCGCGCTCGATCTTCAACGTCAGCGGCTTGTCCGCAGCGGCGAACTTCTGGATCGCGCCCGATACGTCTCGCCAATCGCTGATCGTCTCGGTGTCGATCGAGAGAATGCGGTCGCCAGGTTCCAGGCCCGCGCGTGCCGCTGCACTGCCTGGCTGCACAGTTCCGACCACGGCCGCGAGTGCCCACTGTTTCGGCTCCAGTCCGATCTTGAGGTAGGCGGCTTGCTCGTTGAGGTCCCCAGGCAACTGCGACAACGCAAGATTGCGCTGGCGTTCGCTGCCGCCGCTGTCGACGACTGTCACGCGAAGGTCGCTGCGATCCATCGTGCCTTGCAGCAGCGCCATGCTCGCGTCGGTCCAGGTCTCAATCGCGTGGCCGTTGATCGCGGTGATGCGGTCGCCGCTTTGGAAGCCCGCGCTGGCAGCGATCTGGTCGACATGGCCAACCACCGGCTGGTAATCAGGCTTGCCGATCACGAACATCAGCCAGAACGCAAGCAGGGTGAATAGGATATTGAACGCCGGGCCAGCGGCGCTGATCGCAATGCGCGCAGCAAGCGAGGCTCGGTTGTGCGCGTGTTGCAGATCGGCGGCCGCGATCGTGTCGGGGCTTTCGCGCTCGTCGAGCATCTTCACGTAGCCGCCGAGCGGTATCGCGGCGACCACGAACTCGGTGCCGTGGCGATCGAAACGCGACCACAGTGCCGGCCCGAACCCGATCGAAAACTTGAGCACCTTGACACCGCAGCGCCGTGCCACGACGAAGTGGCCGTACTCGTGGAACGTGACCAGCAGGCCGAGCGTGACCAGCAGCCACCAGGCGGAACCGAAAAATTCACTCATGACTTGGGATCGGGATACTTGATCGACAGGGACGCGATGATACGTTGCGCATGCCTGCGCGCAGTTAAATCCGCGTCAAGAATACCCGCCAGATCGAATGTGGGCGTGGAATCGGCGCTTGCCAGGCATTCCTCGATGACCCGGGCGATCTCGAGGAACGGCAGACGGCGATCGAGAAACGCGCTGACCGCTTCCTCGTTGGCCGCATTCAGCACGGTTGTTGCGGTGCCGCCAGCCGCGAGCGCCTGGTAGGCGAGGGCGAGGCAACGGAAGGTTTCGCCGTCGGGCGCCTCGAAGTCGAGGTGGCCCGCCGTGATCAGGTCGAGGGTGCTGACGCCGGCGTCGACACGCTCCGGCCACGCCAACGCGTAGGCGATCGCCGTGCGCATGTCGGGATTACCGAGTTGGGCCAACACTGAGCCATCGATGTACTCGACCAGCGAATGGACGAGGCTTTGCGGGTGCACCACGACGTCGATGCGATCGGCGGGCGCGTTGAACAGGACGTGCGCCTCGATCACTTCGAGGCCCTTGTTCATCAATGTTGCCGAGTCGACCGAGATCTTGCGACCCATGCGCCAGTTCGGGTGCGCGCACGCCTGGTCGGGCGTGACGGCGACCAGATCAGCGCGGGTCTTGCCGCGAAAGGGGCCACCTGAGGCGGTCAGCACGATGCGGCGCACGCCGGCCCGGTCGAGATCCGGGCGCCCGCCCGGCAGGCACTGGAAGATCGCATTGTGTTCGGAATCGACCGGCAATAGCTCGCCGCCCCCCTCGGCCAGTGCGGCCAACAGCAGCGGGCCCGCCATCACGACCGCTTCCTTGTTCGCCAGCAGCAGGCGTTTCCCGACGCGTGCGGCGGCGAGCGTCGATTCCAGCCCGGCGGCGCCGACGATCGCGGCGACCACGGTGTCACAGTGCGCACCTGCCGCTGCTTCGATCAGCGCAGCAGGGCCAGAGGCGACGCGGGTTTTGACCCCGGCCCCGACCAGGTGCGCGCGCAAATCCGCCTCGCAAGCCGGATCAGCGATCACCGCAAGCGCCGGGCGAAAACGCAGGCACAGCGCCGCCAGCTCATCAACGCTGCGATGCGCCGCCAGCGCGGTGATCTGGAACCGGTCCGGATGGCGCGCGACTACATCGAGTGTGCTGGCGCCGATCGACCCGGTCGCGCCGAGGACAGCGATGGTTCTCATAGGCCGATGACGAGGTCGAGCAGCGCCTTGCCTGCCACGAACACAGGTATCGCGGCAAACAGGCTGTCGAGGCGGTCGAGCAGACCGCCGTGACCCGGAAACAGCGTGCCGGAATCCTTCACGTTGGCTTGGCGCTTGAGCAGGCTCTCGATCAGATCACCGACGATTGAAGCCGCAACGGTCAACAGCGCCAGGCCAATCAGCGCGACCAGCGCGATACCGCGCACGTCAAGCAGCCAGCCTGCAACCGCAGCGAGGACGGCGCCGCCAATCAACGCGCCCCACGCCCCAGCCCTGGTCTTGTTCGGGCTGATGCGCGGGGCGAGTTTTGTGGTGCCGTAGCGTTTGCCGGTGAAGTACGCGGCGGTGTCGGCCATCCAGATCAGCAGCAGTATGAACAACGCCCAGACGTGACCTTGCAGCGGTTCGGCATGCAACATCATCAGGGCGAGCCACGCCGGCAGAACAGCCAATTCCGCGGCGGCGAGCTTCAGTGCGGCATTTTCACGCGTTGGTGCCGCGGCAAATGAAAGGTCACGCAGCCACAGCATCGCAAGGCCCCAGCCGACCACCCCGCAACCAACTACCCACCACGCGGCGGGTTGGTCGCGGATCAGCCACAGCAGTGCGAGTGCAACCGCGTTCGCGATCACGATTCCGGCACGCAGCGGCCGTGACCGGAAACCGCTCAGACGCGTCCACTCCCACAGCGCCTGCAGGCACATGGCCGCGATGATCAC
>JBDTWV010000128.1:0-6631 GCA_040006495.1 Dokdonella sp. | reverse complement strand
CGCCAGCGCGACGATCGGTGCGGGCGCGAGCATCGGGCCGTTTTGCGTGATCGATGACGGCGCCGTCATCGGCGACGGCGCGCAGATCGGCGCGCATTGCGTGATCGGCCCCGGCTGCAAGGTCGGCGCGCAATCGCGACTGGTTGCGCGGGTGACTCTGGTCCAGAACGTGATTCTCGGCAACCGCGTGCTGGTCCATCCCGGCGCCGTGCTGGGCGCCGACGGCTTCGGCCTCGCGTTCGCACGCGACCACTGGATCAAGGTGCCGCAGCTCGGTGGCGTACGCATTGGCGACGACTGCGAGATCGGCGCGAACACGACGATCGATCGCGGCGCGCTCGGCGACACCGTGCTCGAGGAGGACGTACGCCTCGACAATCAGATCCAGATCGCTCACAACGTGAAGATCGGCGCGCACACGGCGATCGCCGGCTGCGCTGCGGTCGCCGGCAGCGCGAGCATTGGCCGCTACTGCCTGATCGGCGGCAGCGCTGGCATACTGGGGCACTTGAGCATTGCCGACCGCGTGACCGTGACCGCGATGAGCCTGGTCACCCATTCGATCCGTGAAGCCGGCGAATACTCGTCGGGCACGCCAATCCAACCGAACCGGCTATGGCGCCGCAACGCGGCGCGTTTCAAGCATCTGGACGAAATCGCGAGGCGCATCGGCGCCTTTGAAAAGGAAAAAAACGATGAGTGAAACCCCCGCGCCGGTCAAACTGCCGCTCAGTGTGGAAGACATTGCGACGATGCTGCCGCATCGCTACCCGTTCCTCCTGCTCGATCGCGTGATCGCATTCGAACACGGCAAGCGCGTTACCGCACTGAAGAACGTTACTTTCAACGAACCGTTCTTCCAAGGTCATTTTCCTGGACATCCGGTGATGCCTGGCGTACTGATCGTGGAAGCGATGGCCCAGGCCTCCGGTGTGCTGAGCCAGCTTTCGCGCGTGCGTGACCCGTCCAAAACCGCGATGTTCTATCTGGTCAAGGTCGACAACGCACGTTTCAACCGCGCGGTCGTGCCCGGCGATCAGTTGCGTATCGAGGTCGAACTCAAGCGCTCGATGCGCAACATGAGCTTGTTCCGGTGCCACGCATTCGTAGACGATCAGATCGCCGCCGAAGCGGAAGTGTTGTGCGCGGAGGTGGTCAGCTGATGATTCACGCGACCGCACTCGTCGATCCGGCCGCAAAAATCGGCACCGACGTCAGCATCGGCGCGTACAGCATCATCGGACCCGACGTCGAGATCGGCGCTGGCACCCGGATCGGCCCGCACGTGGTCATCGAAGGCACGACGCGGATCGGCCGCGACAACCGGATCTTCCAGTTCGCCTCGCTCGGCGCGGAACCGCAGGACAAAAAATTCCACGGCGAGCGCAGCGAGCTGGTGCTCGGCGACCGCAACGTGATTCGCGAATTCGTCACCATCAATCGCGGTACCGGCGACGGCGGTGGCGCGACGCGGATCGGCGACGACAACTGGATAATGGCCTATGTGCATATCGCGCATGACTGCCAAGTTGGCAATCACGTCGTGTTCGCGAACAACGCGACACTCGCCGGCCACGTCGAAGTCGGTGACTTCGTGATCCTCGGCGGCTTCACCGGCGTGCACCAGTTCTGCAAGATCGGTGCGCACGCGTTCACCGGCATGGGTAGCCTGGTCAATGCCGACGTGCCGCCATTCGTGATCGTCGCGGGCCCGTATGCGAAGCCGCGCGGCGTCAACAGTGAAGGCTTGAAGCGCCGTGGCTTCGATGCCACGCGCATCGGCGCGATCAAGCGTGCGTATCGCACCGTCTACGTCGCCGGCACTCCGCTCGCGGAAGCCCGCGAAAAGTTGGCGGAGCAGGCGCGCGATAGCGACGATGTCGCCACGCTGCTGAATTTCATCGAGCGCAGCGAACGCGCATTGGTGCGATGAGCGCAACGCAGCCGGTACGCTTCGCACTGGTCGCCGGCGAAGCGTCGGGCGACCTGCTCGGCGCCGGACTGATCGACGCGCTGCGCGAGCGTTTCCAAAATGCCCAATTCGCCGGCGTCGGTGGCCCGCGCATGATTGCGGCAGGTCTTGATGCCTGGTATCCGGCCGAAAAGCTCGCAGTGATGGGCCTGGTTGAAGTGCTGAAACATCTGCCCAGCCTGCTGGCGATACGCCGCGACGTAGCCCGCCGCGCGATTGATTTCCAACCCGCTGCGTTCATAGGCATCGATGCGCCGGATTTCAATCTCGGCCTCGAACGCCGATTGAAGAGTGCCGGCATCGCGACCGTGCACTACGTAAGCCCTTCGGTGTGGGCGTGGCGGGAGAAGCGCGCTGCGAAGATTGGCCGCAGCGCCGATCGCGTGCTGTGTCTGTTCCCGATGGAACCGCCGATCTATGCACGCTACGGTGTCGACGCGCGTTTCGTCGGACATCCGCTGGCGGACATGTTCCCGCTCGAACCCGATCGCGCTGCAGCGCGCGCAACACTTGGATTGCCTGCCGACGCCACCGTGCTCGCGATCCTGCCGGGCAGTCGCCTCGGTGAAATCGCGCGACTTGGTGCCGACTTTATGGGTGCGGCACGCCTGCTGCGCGAACAAATTCCACAACTGCGCATCGTCGCACCGATGGCGAACGCGGCCTGCAGCGCCGCGTTCGCGAAAATGCTCGACAATGCGGAATCGGCGATGCGCGATTCCGTGCTGATCACGGATGGCCATGCACGCACTGCGATGATCGCCTCCAATGCGATCGTGCTCGCTTCCGGCACGGCCGCCCTTGAAGCGATGCTGGCGAAGCGGCCCATGGTCGTAGCCTATCGCCTCGCACGAATGACTTATCTGATCGTCAAGAACCTCGGCATGCTCAAGGTCAACCGCTATGCGTTGCCAAACGTGCTGGCAGGACGCGATCTGGTACCCGAAATCATGCAAGACGCCTGCACTCCCGAGTCGCTCGCAGCGGCCCTGTTGCCGACACTGCGCGCGCGCAGCGCGGATCCGGCGCTGGTTGCGGAATACCGGCGCCTGCATCTGGAACTTCGCCGGAGCGCGAGCAGGAGTGCGGCCGACGCAGTCGCCGACCTGATCGGAACCTCGCCGACACAAGCTTGATCACGCTGCCTTGCGGATGGCGCCTGCGCGCACATGCGCAGGATGCGGACCTTGACAATAACCGCATGAAAGCCTTTCTTCCCCTTCTTCGACGCGATGCTGGTGCTGATCGCGTTCGTGATGGTGCCGATCACACCAACAGCGCTTGGAGGCGCTCTGCTTTCCGCGCTACGCGGCGACATCGAACCTGCGCTTCTCGCGCAGTACCGGCGCCTGCATCTCGACCTTCGTCACGATGCGAGCCACAACGCCGCGGCGGCAATCACCGAACTGATCGCTGCGACATCGGCCAAGCCAGCTGCCGTGGGCACATCCGATCACACCTGGAAGCGCGACCCCGAACATTGACGCAACCAGAACAACTGCGCAGGATGCGGCGGATGACGATGACCGCATGACGATCAAAGCGCACTTCCGCCTGCACCGGACCCCGCTGTTGCGCGTGATCGCGTTCGTCGCGTTCCTTGCGTTGTTCGTGTTCGGTCCGATGGGCGAGAACACCACGCCGGAAAAGATCTTTGCCGCGACCTTGGTGCTGACCGCGCTGCTAGTGGTCCTGTTCGCCAGCGCGCGCAGCGCGTTCGCCCTGCTCGTCGTCGCGTTGTTCTTCGGTGCTCTCGAGACCGCCGCCAGGCTCAAGTTCATGTATCTGACGACGCCGCTGATGGCGCCGGATCTCGAATACTTCAACATCGGCACGATCGATGTCATCACCCATTACCCACTGCTGCTCGGGGTCAGCATCGCAGCCTTGATCCTGATCCCGTTGCTGCTGGTACTTTCATTCTTCGGCGAACGCGCCGAATTGTTCCCGTCGCGACCACGCGCGTTGCGCGTCGGCGTGCGCGGCCTGGGTACACTTGCCGCCGGTTGCCTCCTCGTCGTCTGCCTGATGCCGAGTGGTCCGTTCAACGCGCTTTTCAACAAACCAATGTGGATTGCAGTCAACGACAAGAGCTTCATCACCGACTTCTTCACCTCGTTCAACGACACCGTCATCACGAAACCCGTCATTCCCGCGAATGTCGATCGCAATATCACGTGGAAACTCGATCGGCCATTGGTAGCACCCGCAACGCCGCCGGACGTCGTCACAGTCCTGGAAGAAAGCACGTTCGACCCGCACCTTCTGAAACTGTGCACGTTGCCGGTGTGCACGCGGCGCATGTTCCAGGCTGACAAGTTCACGCGCGCGCACGGTCCGATGAGCGTGCACACATTCGGCGGCGGCACCTGGACCAGCGAGTTCTCGTTTCTGACTGGCCTCGCCCACACGCTGTTCGGCAATGCCGGCTTGTATGCGCCCTACAACCTGGCACCGCGCGTTACCTTCACGCTGCCCAAGGCGTTTAAGAAGGCCGGCTATCGCGCGATCGCGGTGTATCCGATGAGTGGCGACTTCCTCAATGCACGCAATGCCTACGACGATTACGGTTTCGACGCATTCTATGACGGTACCCAGTACGGTCTTGGCTGGGAGAGCCACGACGCCGACCTGCTCAAGGTATTCGAGCGCATCTACGCCGACGAAAAGCGCGCGCATCCGAACCAGCCGCTGTTCGTGTTCATGCTGACTCTCCACCAGCACGGCCCGCATATGGTTCCGCTCGTCCAACTTCCCGCGCCGTACGACAAGCCGCTGTTCCCGGGGGCGTTCAAGCCGAAGGCGCTCGACGACTGGATGAACCTCAATCTTGGCAATTACCTGCAACGTTTGCAGGAGTCGGATGCGATGCTCGCGGATCTGGAAACATTCCTGCTCGGTGGCGAGCGTCCGGCCGTGTTGATGCACTTTGGCGACCATCAACCTTCGTTTGACGGCGCGATCAACGAAATCCGGAAGGACGTGCCGAAGATCGCGCTGCATACCTCCAACTGGGTCACCTATTTCATGCTGAAGTCGAACTTCCGCGTCCGCCAGCACTTCGACTACCCCGTCATCGACATCGCGTTTCTGGGCTCGCTCCTGCTCGATGTCGCCGGCATTCCGAAAGACGATTTCTACCAGGCGAACACGCTGCTGCGTGAACGCTGCAATGGCCGCTATCTCGATTGTACGGACACCAAGATGGTGACCTCGTACCATGACTACGTGTTCACCAAGCTCGATGATCTGCACGAATGAAACCGGCGCGCTGGCCTGACCCACTGGAATTCGTCGCAGGCGTCGACGAGGCCGGGCGCGGCCCGCTGGCCGGCCCGGTCGTCGTCGCCGCGGTGATCCTCGATCCGCACCGGCCGATCGAGGGATTGGCCGATTCAAAGACGCTCAACGAGGCCCGGCGCGATGCGCTTGCGCCGCAAATCCGTGCGAATGCACTCGCATTCTCGATCGTCGCCGTCGACACCGACGAGATCGAGAAGCTGAACATCCTCGGCGCCACGCTGATCGGAATGACGCGCGCGCTGCTGGCGCTCACGATTGCGCCGACGCTCGCCCTGATCGACGGTAACCGCCTACCGAAATCGCTGCCCTGCGCTGCGCGAGCCATTGTCGGCGGCGATGCCAGCGAAGCGGCGATCAGCGCCGCATCGATCCTCGCAAAGACCATGCGCGATGCGCTCATGCGCGAGTGTGATGCGCGACATCCGGGTTACGGCTTCGCGCGTCACAAGGGCTATGGAACTCCCGAACATCTCCAAGCACTGGCCGCGCTCGGGCCATGCGTGATCCATCGACGTGGTTTTGCGCCCGTGCGGCGACTGCTCATGGCGAGGCTGTATTGATCCGCAACCACCCATGACCGGCGGTTCCGAAGCGCTGCGCGCCTTCCGCGCCTAATTCATACGTCGTATGCACGACGCTACACATCAGGGACGCGTCCGCTACCGAACGCGAGCCAACTTGGAGACATCATGGACAGATCACACAAGCTCTTGCGCATGCTCGTTGTTCCGATCGGCATCGCTGTCTTCAGCATCGCTCTGTGCTGGTTGCTGATCGCCGAAGACGCCAGCCTCGATCGCGCGTTCTGTACCTCGATCGCAGTCGCGTTGGTGATTTTCCTCGTCGCAGCATGCGGGCGCATCGGTGTTGCGTTGCTGCTGGTCGGGGTACTCGCCGCATGCGTGCGCTACGCCGGATTGCTCAAGCTCAGATACCTGCACGAACCCCTGATGGGGCCGGATTTGCGCTACTTCCTCAACGCGACGACGCTCGATGTCATCGCGCACTATCCGGGTATGTGGCACAAATGCGCGGCCGCGTTGGTCGTCGGAGTGTTACTGGTCGCGCTGTTCTGGCGTTTGGAACCGCCGCGCTGGTTGGCGCGCAGACTGTGGCAGCGCGTGGCGATCACCGTGCTCGCGTTGTTGCCGCTGGCCGTGACCGCGTGGCCGCAAGGCCCGTTTCGCGAGGTGTACAACGTCGGGACATGGGATTTCATCGCGCACGCGAAACTCAATCCGACCAGCGCGTTCCTGACCTCGCTCTCGCGCATGCGCGTGACGATTCCAACCTACTTGCCGGCAGCGGCCGCGCACTACGACTGGGGCCCCACGCCGATGTCCGCGCCAGCCACGA
>JBDTWV010000127.1:0-6718 GCA_040006495.1 Dokdonella sp. | reverse complement strand
AAAGATCGGGTGCGTGCCGCAGACGCTGCTGGATTGGGTCAAGCTGCAGCAACCGCAAGCTCATGTCCACAAACGCGCATTTTTCCATCCCGGAATCCCTTGATCGCCTGACGTCATGAGAGCAAGATCGGGGCCAGATTTTCTACAGCCTCGCTCGCACTTATGGAAAGTATCACCGCGCGTCCGGACAGAATCATCGGCAATGTTGCGGTCGCTAGCCTGTTGGCTGGCCCGCCCATCGGCGTTGCGATGTCCGTACTCGGTTGCCTTCTGGACCCGTCGGAGCATTCCGCGCTTGAATGGATAAAAAACATTGGTGGCGGCTTGTTTATCGGGCCATTCGTTCTCGCGGTTGGTGGCCTTGTCGTTCTCGCGCCAATCCTCAGCATTCTGAGGCATTTTGATTGCGGCGGTCCACCGGCTGTCTATGCAATAACTCTCCTCTTCAGTCTTTTTGCCATGTCCAGTGGTCCGCTGTTCGGCCTTGCTGTTCTAATATTCTCTTTGCCGGCAAGCTATGTCTTTTGCAGATACAGCTATTAAGACTATGCGTGGCTGGGCGCTAATAATTGATTAAGGCAGACGTGCCTTCGGCACGCCGTTTATTTAAGGCGTTATGGATAAATTGCCATGAAATATAGAGAATTGGAGGAATCCGCTCTAAAGCTCAACGGGCTTTACGAGAAGCTCGAAATGAAGTTGTATGGGCGGGCCTGGACGACGGAAGAACTTGCACTTGGATTCGTAGGAGACATTGGTGACTTGGCGAAACTGATCCAGGCGAATGCGGGTATCCGAAATATTGATGACCACAAATCCAAATTGGGGCATGAACTATCAGACTGTTTGTGGTCAGTTATCGTTATTGCGAATAAATGTGGCGTTGATCTAGAGGCGGAGTTCTCCAAGAATATTGAAGGATTGATGGAGCATGTATCCATGCAGCTCGGTACATGACAGTTCATTCAAGCTGGCGCGACGGTTCCTTTGGCCTGGTGGCCGACTGAACTAGCTTTCAGGAGGCCTCATCATGGCCAAACCCGTTCCCCATACCACATATCGATACAGCCGTGAGTTCAAGGCAACACCGGTTCGCCTAAGCCGGATTGCAGGCGTCGCGGTAGACGATGTCGCCGAGTCGGTTCACATCCACCCGTTCTTGCTGTCTCGTTGGCGCAAGCAGCCGATCCCGCGCCGCGTCACATGGCCGAGTTCGGGCGGTGGATTCAACACCTTGGAGATGCACAGTGAGGAGATGGGTCGGACGGTGGCTGGTTGCGGTATCAGTGGGCCATGTCGTTCTGGCGATCGTCGTTTTTCGCACGGTGTTGGCTGCTGTCGTTGAGCGTGGCCTTGTGCATGCCGTAGGGGGCGATCCGCGTACCCAACTCGCCGTTTGGTTCGTTCTGTTTGGGGTCATGCTCTTTATATGCGGCTTGTCCATCGATGCGCTTGAGCGGGCATCATCCAATCAAGTGCCAAAATTCATCGGCGGGTGCTTGCTGGCGCTGGGCGTCTTGGGTGCGGCACTCATGCCGATGTCAGGCTTTTGGCTCGTTTTTCCTCCCGCCATCGCAGTACTGCTACGGAAGCCAAATGCCCGGCAGGCCGCGGCGAAAACCTGAAAATGTGGCTGAGTGGGTCGCCGTCGGTGGTCGCGATCTGTTCGTATGACTTCGTACTGAAGCGGCAATGGGCTGTGCAATTTCGAATCAAGGTCACGTGTCCTGACGTGGGCCGTACACAGTGAACCTGGGCGGCATGACCATTCGTGATGACGGCACATCATTCCGACAGCAAAGCGCTACGCTTCAATCTTGCGGCGAGGCCCACGGCTGCCGCCCACTCGATTCGGATGTCCGACACGATGAAGAAAATGACGTTGCTGCTGCCTTTCGCCCTTGTTGCTGCGATCGCCGCATGTCCTTCAAGGGCCGGTGAGCCAGGGCCCGAGTTCACTCCGCAGAATGGGTTCGGCGGCGCAAGTGAAGGCGTCGGCTCGCTGACACTTTTCCTGGGCAAGCCGCGTCCGTTTCATGTCGATAGCCATGGATTCGAGCAAGCAGACGGAACGTTCCGTCTTGATCAAACGGTGACATTCGAGGGGGAGACGCCCGAGAAGCGATTCTGGGTTCTCACGACCATCAGCCCGGATCACTATACGGCTACGTTGAGTGAGTCTGCCGGCCCAGTGACCGGCGTGACATCGGGGTCCCACCTGTCATTGCACTACAGGGTCAAAGGCCCACTGGTCGTGCATCAGGAATTGGACCTGTCGCCGGATGGAAAGACCATCGACAACCGCGGTGTTATCACCTTGTTGGGCATTCCCGTGGGGCACCTGCACGAGACAATCACGCGCAAATCTGCGGTTCTCATGCCCAACCATTGATTGGCGCCGGCGGCGCATCTGGACGCCTGAGCGAAGGCTGCGCAAAACCGCGACATGCATGAGCTAAACCACCCGCCGGCGCCGCGGCCCTCGCCAGCTCTGCGCGGCGGCAGTTCCGCGACTTTGAGCGGAACCTGACAGGTTGACCGCACCGTTGTGCAGGCGCCCGGACTCGCTACGCAGTAGCGGTGATCAGTAGCGCGCAACCGTCGGATCGATTTCGACCGCCCACGCATCGATGCCGCCCTCGACGTTGTAGACATCGCGAAAGCCGTGGTCGTGGAAATGTTCGGCCGCATTGCGACTGGAATTGCCGTGGTGGCAGATGAATGCGAGAGCCGTGTCCTTCGGCAGTGCGGTCAAGCGCGCGTGGGACTCGGGCTCGAGCACGTCGGCGCCTGCGAACGGCGCGAGTGCGCGGTCGCGCGCGGGACGCACGTCGATCACCGTGATGTCGCCGCTGTCGAGACGACTTTTCAGCGCGTGTACGTCGAGGGCCTTCACCATCGGTGGCGCTTGCGGCAGGAAGATCGCAAGACCCTCGCCGTGCGGTGTCGAGGTCCAGTCGATCGTGGCGCCGCGCGCGCGCGATGCACTGGCGACGTCGAAATGGATTTCGAGGCCGTTCGCATTGACCACGATGTCGTTCGGCCCGGCTTCGCGCAGCTGGAACTGCGGCTGGAAACGACCGTCGACGGTCAGGAACAATTTTGTGTCTCCGCCTTCGCCGAGCGCGGGCTTGATCGCGGCCACGGCGGCGTCGGACACCGTGATCGTCGGCGGTGTGCGGTCGGGTTCGGCGACGCCGAGCGCGCGGTGCAGTTCGCCGGAGTCGTACATCGATTGGACGATGTCGGCGCCGCCAACCAGTTCGCCCTTGATATACAGCTGCGGGATCGTCGGCCAGTTGCCGAATTCCTTGATGCCGGTGCGGATCTCCTCGTCGGCAAGCACGTCGACCGTTGCGTAGTCGTCGAGCAGCGAATTGAGACGATCGGTCGCCGCCGCAGAAAAGCCGCATTGCGGCGCGGCGCGCGAGCCCTTCATGAACAGGACGACAGGATGGGTGGCGAGCAGGGTTTCGATGCGGGCGCGGGTGGTCGGTGCAAGTGACATGGCAGGTTCCGGGATGCGAGATGAGCGATGATACGCCGCGGTCGGACGGTGGCGTTTGGATGCCTGCGATTTATGGGCAATAATTGCCGACGCAAGGGGAATTCTTAGGTTCCTGTAGCGCCATCTGTTCGACAAGGACGGCCCGGTGTTCGCGTGTTAACGCTTCAGTGCATCGATTCGCACTATCGAAGGTTTCGGCAGCGGCCGGAACGACGACTATGACTCAAGGGGAATGAACATGACTCGTCGCAAGCTGCTGGCCGTGGCAATCGGCTTCGCGTTGTCGTCCACTGGATTGGCGCAGTCGGGTCCGTCCTCGGCTCCGGTCGACGCGACGATTCCGCTGACTTATGTTGGCGCGAACGCGCGCGTTTCCCTCGGCATCGACGAACATGGCGACGTGCTCGGCGAAGTGCTCGGCATCCTCGGCAAAACCGACGAACATGCGTGGCTTGGCCAACTCTGGCTCGGCCACGCGGGTGCGGGCGGCGCGCAGATCGATTACCACTGGCTGCACGGCGATGCGAACGACGCGATAGAGCATGCGGATCGCGTCAGCGTGCTGAAGGCATTCGGCGCTTTCGACCAGAATGCATGGAAAGACCGCAAAGTTTCGCTGGGCGTCGGCTGGGAAAAGAACGACATCTCGATCGATGGCTACCTGATGCATGCGACCTCGGGTTCGCGTCTGGCGCGCACCACACTGGTCAGCGACAGTACGCAATTGAGTGGCAGCGACAGCCAAGGCCAATACACGCAAACCCAGACTATCGACACCTTGACCCAGTATTTCGAGCATCCCTACGATGACGGTCTCGGCCTGCGCTTTGGCAAGTATTTCGACCAGCCGCTGCTGCGTGTGCGCGGCGGCCTCGATTACGAGCGCGGCAAGTACAGTTCCGACCAGTGGACGTTGTCGCTCGGCCTCGACAAGTACATCGCCAATACCGGTTTCAGCGTGTCGCTGCTCGGCGAGGCGTTGCGCAAGAGCGGCCAATTCGAGACCGACAAGAACGATACGCGCGGCTGGTTGCTGCTGCGCTATGACATCGGTCAGAACTACCGTGCGCGCGAGCCGTACCGGATGGTCGAAGTCGAACGCCGTGCGCCGCCAGCGGCCGCGGTGCCGGCCGCGCCGCAGGTCGTGCGTAACGAGGTCAAGCTCGATGGTGATGCGTTCTTCGGTTTCGACAAATCTGCGTTGCGTCCGGATGCAATCGCCGCGCTGGATGCGTTGATCGCGAAGCTGAAATCGGCTGACCGCGTCAGTCGCGTCAGCGTGGTTGGGCATACCGACTCGGTGGGCTCGGTTGCGTACAACCAGAAACTCTCCGAACGGCGTGCCGCAAGCGCCAAGCGCTACCTCGTCGAGCACGGCATCGCCGCCGAACAGATCGACTTGCACGGCGAGGGCAAGCTTAATCCGGCGTATCCGAATGACACTCCCGCGAATCGGCAGAAGAACCGCCGTGTCGACATCGAGTTCCTGACCATTGAGGAAACCACGGTGGCGCCAGCGCCTTTGCCGGCCGCGCAATCGGGCATGGAATGGGTCAAGGAACCGGTCAAGGCGGCGCCTGCGTGGATCGAGCGTGCATTGCGCAATCCAGCCCAGCACAAGCGCACGGTCGATGTGTACAAGTTCGAAAAAACTACGAGCACGACGACACTCGGCGCGAAGGCATACCTCAATCATCCGCCCATCGCGCACGATGACAGTGCTACGGTGGACGAGAATTCGACCGACAACCCAATCGCGGTGCTTGCCAACGACAGCGATCCGGATGGCGACGCGCTGAGCGTAACGGCGGTGTCGATGCCCGGCCACGGAACCGCGACGACGACGGTGAATGGCGTTGCGTACACGCCCGCGCCGGGCTATCTCGGAGCGGACAGCTTTACCTACACGATTAGCGACGGTCGCGGCGGCAGCGCAAGCGCGACCGTACACGTGAGCGTGGTCGCGCCGAACCATGCGCCGATCGCGGGCCCGTTGTCGGTGCGTGTACTGAAGGGATCGGGAATTGACATCCCGGTGCTGCAGGCCGCATCCGATCCGGATGGCGACACCTTGACCGTGATTTCGGTGAAACATACCGGGCCGATTCCGACTAGCGTGGTCACCCTCAATCCCGACGGCAGTGTGCATTACCAGTCGATCCACGGCTGGTTTGGGCAGGACTATTTCGAGTACACGGTCTCCGATGGCCGCGGTGGCACCGCGACCGGCACGGTTTCCGTGTACGTCTACGAAGCGCCGCATTATTGACCGACGCCGCGCTTGCATTCAGCGGCGCGCTGAGCGTTTGGCCGATGTGGCGTGGGGTCACGTGGCAGCCGCCAGCGTTGTGGGGACTCCGCAGCGCGCCACGTGTGCCGGCGATTAATGGAGGCGTGCGTTACTGCACTGACAAGCGGGTGCGGTAGCGACGGAAATATGTGTCAGTGAAACGCGCTTACGCGCTGGCCCGGCCGAGCTTTTCGATATCTTCGGTCGACAGTTTTAGCTTCGTCGAACCCACCAGTTCCTCGACTTGCGCGACGCTGGTCGCGCTCACGATCGGCGCGGTGAGGTCGGGCCGCGCGATCAGCCACGCCAGCGCGACTTGTGCCGGAGTTGCGCCGAGACGCCGCGCGACGTCGTCGAGCGCGGCGAGGACGCGCAGGCCGTAGCCATTGAGATATTTGCCGACCGCTCCCGCGCGCGCGGCGCTCTTGCCGAGATCGGCGTCGCTGCGGTATTTGCCAGTAAGGAAGCCGCTAGCCAGCGCGTAATAGCTGATCACACCAATCTCGTGTTCGCGCGCCATGGCCTCGAAGTTGGCCTCGTACTCCTTGCGTGCGACGAGGTTGTATTCGGGCTGCAGCACTTCATAGCGCGGCAGACCGAGTTTCGAACTGATGCCAAGCGCCTCGGCGAAGCGCGCGGCACTGTAGTTGGACGCGCCAATCGCACGCACCTTGCCTTGCTCGATCAGGCGCGCGAACGCGCCGAGGATGCCCGCGAGCGGAACGGACGGGTCGTCCTCATGCGCGAAATACAGATCGATGGTCTCAATGCCGAGTCGCCGCAGCGAATCCTCGGCCGCCGATTGGATGGTCGCCGGTGCAAGGCCCTTGTGTGGCGCCCACTTTGCGACCTTGGTCGCGACCACGACCTGGCCACGCTTGCCGCTTTTGGCAAGCCATTTGCCAATGATCGTTTCCGAT
>JBDTWV010000126.1:0-6732 GCA_040006495.1 Dokdonella sp. | reverse complement strand
TCGGCCGCGCCGTCGCGATGAACGAACCCGCCGGCTTCGTGAAGATGATCGCGCACGCGGAAACCGACCGCATCCTCGGCGTGCACCTGGTCGGCGCCAGCGTGTCAGAGTTGGTTGCCGAGTGCGTCGTTGCGATGGAATTCAAGGGTTCGTCCGAGGACCTCGCACGGATCGTGCACGCGCATCCGACCTTGAGTGAAGCCGTACATGAAGCAGCACTGTCGGTCGACAAGCGGTCGATCCACAAGGCGAATTGAAACACCTGTGTCCATGGTGATTCGCGCCTGAAGTGACTGACAGGCCGGATTCCGGCCTGGGCAAGGATGAAGGGCCCACCGCGCAACGGCGAGTACACGACATGACCATCACAGCGCCATTCCCCGCCTTTCGCATCCACAACGACGTTGCCGGCTACCGCGCCGGCATCGAGGACATGCGCGTCGACGACCTTTCGCCCGGCGAGGTGCTGGTCAAGGTCGCGTACTCGTCGGTCAATTACAAGGATGCACTGGCCGGGACCGGCAAGGGCAAGATCCTGCGTCAGTTCCCGCTCAACGGTGGCATCGACGTGGCCGGCTACGTGGCCGCGTCGACTGATCCTGCGTTCAAAGAAGGCGATCAGGTGGTGTGCACCGGCTGCGGACTCTCGGAAACCCGCGATGGCGGTTACGCGCGATATGCGCGACTCGAATCGAAGTGGACGATCCCGCTGCCGACCGGTTTGACCCTGCGCGAATCGATGGCCCTCGGTACGGCCGGCTTCACCGCCGCGCTGTCGCTGTTCCAGATGGTGCGCAACGGGCAGACGCCCGAGATGGGCCCAATCGTCGTCACGGGTGCCAGCGGCGGCGTCGGCTCGCTCGCGATCGACATCCTCACGTGTGCCGGCTTCGAGGCGCACGCCATCACCGGCAAAGTCGAGCAGTTCGACTACCTGATCGGTCTCGGCGCCAAACAATGCATCGCGCGCAAGGAACTCTACTGGGGCCAGCGACCGCTGGAAACCGCACGCTGGGCCGGTGCGATCGACAACGTCGGTGGCGAGATGCTGGCCGGGTTGACCCGCGTGATCAGGCCCTACGGCAATATCGCCAGTTGCGGGCTCGCCGCGTCCGCCGATCTCGCGACGACGGTGATGCCGTTCATCATCCGAGGACTGAGCCTGCTCGGCGTGGCTTCGGCCGGCACCGCGCGACCGATCCGCGAACGGGTCTGGGAACACCTCGCAAGCGACTGGAAACCGGCGCACCTGGCGACCATCGCGAAACGTGACGTTGCACTCGCCGATTTGCCTGCGATTTTCGATACCATGCTCGCCGGCGCATCGGTTGGACGTGCGGTTGTCGTGCCCGACTGACCGATTGTCGGCCCATCTGGTCCAATTCCGCACACCCGTCTAGAATGAAGCCCTTCACAGGGGGAAATGGCACATGTCCAAAGTATTGATTGTCGACGATTCGCCTTCACAGTTGGTCGGCATGAAGCGTACGGTCGAGAAGCTCGGCCACGAGGTCGTCACCGCCGAGGATGGCGCCGCAGGCGTCGAGGTCGCGCGGCGCGAGCTGCCAGACCTGATCCTCATGGATGTGGTCATGCCGAACCTCAATGGCTTCCAGGCCACGCGCACGATTTCGCGTGATCCCAAGACCAGCCACATTCCGGTCATCCTGGTCACCACCAAGGATCAGGAAACGGATCGTGTCTGGGGCATGCGTCAGGGTGCGAAAGCGTACGTGACGAAGCCGATCGAGGACGCGGAACTGACCCGCGTCATCAACGAATACCTCCCGGCCTCCTGAAGCGACGCTGCGCGCATCACGCGCGCGGATCGAAGTCCTCGAACGTGCGCGCCATCTCTTCGTAGAGCGCGCGCTGTTCGTCGCCTGCAAGTTTCGGCACTCGCACTTCCAGTGTGACGATCTGGTCGCCCGGCGTCTTGCCTGGCCAACCACGGCCGCGAAGGCGCATCTTGCGGCCGCCGTCCGAACCCGCCGGAATGCGCAGTTGGACGGTGCCGCCCAAGGTGGGTACCGGCACCGTCGCGCCCAATGCAACCTCCCATGGCGCTACCGGAAGGTCGAGCAGGATATCGCGTCCGACCAGTTCGAAGCGCGCGTCCTCACGCAATCCGATTTCCAGGATCAAGTCGCCTGCCGGTCCGCCGCCCGCTCCCGCATTGCCTTGGCCGGCGAGGCGGATCTGTTGACCGGGCGTGATGCCGGCTGGAATCTTGACCTCGAGTGTGCGCTCGCCCTTGCCATCACTCAGAGTGAAGCGCTGCTGGCCGCCCGCATAGGCCGTGGCCAGATCGACACTGACCTGCGCATGCAGATCGCGGCCCTTGCGTGGACCGCCGCGCCCACCACCGCCACCGCTGCGATGGCCAAAAATCGACTCGAAGAAGTCGCTGACGTCCTCATCGCCACCGGCGCCGCGCTGTTGACGCTGCCAATTCGGCGGCGCGCCGCGGAATTCATCGCCACCGCGATAGCCTCCGCCCGCACGCACCTGGTCATAGGCCTGGCGCCGCGAGGGCTCCTTGAGCGCCTCGTAGGCCTCATTGACCGACTTGAATTTCTCCTCTGCCGCGCTCTCCTTGCTGACATCCGGATGGTACTTGCGCGCAAGGCGCCGGTACGCGGATTTGATTTCCGTCTCGGTTGCCTCCGGCTTGACGCCGAGAATGTCGTAATAGTCCTTGAACTCCATCGATACTCCTGAACTTCCCAAACGAGAAGGCCCGCGGTGGGCGCCGCGGGCCGTAAACGTACGCCGCGTATCGTGCAGCGTACCAAATCGCTTTACATCCCGGCAGGGATTGAATCAGCCGCCGATGGCAATCCGTCGCGGCGTGGTTTCAGGCTTCTTTGGAATCGCGATCTGCAGCACACCATTCTTGCCCGTCGCGCTGATCCCATCCGCGTCTGCACTGTCGGGCAACGCAAAGCGGCGATAGAAGCTGCCATGGGTCCGCTCGACGCGGGTGAACCTGCCGTTCTGATCTTCTTCCCTCGATTCGGAACTGCGCTCGCCCTTGATCGACAAGATACCCTTGTCCATGTGCACTTCGATGTCTTTCGGATCGACTCCGGGAATATCCGCCAGGATCACGAAGCGCTTGTCCTCCTCCTTGATGTCCACGCGCGGTGTCCATTGACTGGTCACTACATTCGACTGGTCTGAAGAGCTGTCGAAGAAACGATCGAAAACGTTCTTGACTTCGTCTTGCAGGCTGGCATTGGAAGTCCACGGGTTGTAACGGATCGTATTCATTGTTCATCCTCCATTGGGGCGGCGTCTCATGCCGCAATGCTCCACAAATAGGGCGGGTCGAATCGCTTTCAAGAGCCGGAGTATTTTGGGAGCTGCCGTAGCCCGGTTGTCGTCCACCTCGTATGATCCGGTAGCACGCTGCACAGTGCCCCTCCCTTGTCCGGACACTCATCAAATGACCATTAAGATTGGCGACACAATTCCCGAAGCGACACTGAACACGCTGAACGAAGGCGTGCAGGCCATTACCACCAACGAGATTTTCAACGGCGCGAAAGTCGTGCTGTTCTCAGTGCCCGGCGCCTTCACGCCGACGTGCTCGAACCGGCACTTGCCCGGCTATGTGGAGCACTTCGATGAATTCAAGCGCCGAGGTGTCACGGTCGCCTGCATCGCTGTCAACGACGCCTACGTGATGGATGCGTGGGCGAAAAGCCAGCATGTGCCGGATGGGCTGATGATGCTCGCCGATGGCAACGGTGCGTTCATGCAGGCACTCGGATTGGAGATGGACGCGACGAAGTTCGGCATGGGTATGCGTGGCAAGCGTTTCGCGCTCTACGCTGAGAACGGCGTGGTGAAGAAGATCAATGTCGAGGCACCCGGCGAGTTCAACGTATCCAGCGCCGAGGCGATGCTGGCAGAGGTTTGAAACCCGTCGCTGCAGATTCGCTCGCGCGACCACCGCTCCTTCCCCGCCGTATCGAGGAAGGAAGCCAATGCCGCCGGCAGCGCAGATGGCGCGAGCATGCTCGCGCTAGTTGGCCTCGAATCCGTCGCCGAAGATTTCATCTCCCTGGACCACGACGACCGGCGTCTTGATGAAGTCGGCGCGACCGTCCCCCAACTGACTGGTGGAGTCACTGCCCCAGCATTTTTCCGCGCCATTCACGACTGCGCAGGCGTGTACGAGCCCGGCGCCGATCCTGCTGACACCGGATGTCAATCCACTCACCCCAGCTGGAACGATATGGTCGATTGCGGTGCCGTCGCCTAGTTCGCCATTGAAGTTCGATCCCCAGCAATAGGCCGCACCGTTGGCAACAGCGCAGGTGTGATACGAGCCGGTCGCCACGGCGGTCACGGCCGAACTCAAGCCGCTCACGGCCACCGGCACGTGGCTGTCCAGTGTCTGTGCGTTGCCCAAAGCGCCATAGGCATTCCATCCCCAACATTGGGCACCGCCATTTACGATCGCGCAGGTATGGTAGCCGCCAGCGGCGACCGCGCTTGCTCCGCTCGGGATATTGGCAACCGTGACCGGTGGCCCGGCGTTAGTCGAATTGGTCGTGCCATTGCCCAGTTGCCCGTTGGAGTTATAGCCCCAACACTGGATCGTTCCGCCCGCGATGATGGCGCAACTGTGTGAACGGCCCAGCGTGATCGAAGTGGCGGCGCCTGCAAGTCCGATCACGGCAACCGGCACATGGCTTTCGCTGAGCGTGCCGTTACCAAGCTGCCCTGCACCATTGCTGCCCCAGCATTTCACACTGGTACCGACGATGGCACAGGTGTGCGAATCGCCGACGGCGATCGCGGTCGCACCCGCAGCGATGGCGGTTACCGGCGTTTCGCTGTCGGGTGTCGTATTGTTGCCCAGTTGTCCGTTGGCATTGCCGCCCCAGCACGCGACGCGACCTCCGATCACGGCGCAACTGTGAGAGCTGCCATTGCCCATCGCGGTAACCCCGGACGTGAGGCCCGTCACTGACACGGGCGTAAAGCGGTCGGTAGCAGTGCCATCGCCGAGCTGGCCGTAAAAGTTGTAGCCCCAGCACACGCCTCCTCCGTTGACAACGGCGCAGCTGTGCTGCGCAAGCGCGCTGCTTGCCAGCGTAGTCACGCCGCTGCCGAGTCCACTTACCGCGATCGGCCGCGACTGGAACAGCGCGTCGCCCTGGCCCAACTCGCCATCGAAGTTGAAGCCCCAGCATTGCGTCTTGCCCTGTCCGCCGCTGACGACTTGCGCGCAGGCATGATTGGCACCACTGGCAATCGCGTTGACGCCTGAAGTCAATCCACTGACAGCGATCGGAACATGGCTGTCCTGCAGTTGACCGTCGCCCAACTGACCCCAATGGTTGTATCCCCAACACCGTGCGCTGCCATTGACGACAGCGCACGTGTGCAAGTAGCCCGCGGCAAGCGCGGTAGTGCCGGCGTTCAAACCGGAAACCGCCACCGGCGGCCCGGCGTTGGTTGCGGCGGTTGTGTTGTCGCCCAATTGTCCGTTGGAGTTCGAACCCCAGCAACGCGCCGCGCCACCGCTGACCACTGCGCACGTGTGGTATAGCCCCGCCGCCATCGTAGTGACGCCAGAGCTCAGTCCATTCACTGCGACAGGCGCATGGCTGTCGACGACCGTGCCATTGCTCAACTCGCCATTGGCGTTGTAGCCCCAGCATTGCGCGCCACCGTTGACGATCGCGCAGGTGTGATAACCGCCGGCCGCGAGCGCCATAGCGCCATTACTCACGCCCGATACCGCGACAGGCGGACCACTGTTGGTCGCATTGGTCGTGTTGTCGCCCAATTGTCCGTTGGAATTCCAGCCCCAGCAGCGCACGCTGCCGCCGCTGATCACCGCGCAGGTGTGATACAGCCCCGCGGAGATCGCGACGACGCCCGTACTGAGTCCGAGCACCGCCACCGGCGTGGCGCTGGTGACGACTGTGCCATCGCCGAGCTCGCCATCGGGATTGCGTCCCCAGCACTTCACGGCGCCGTTGACGATGGCACAGGTGTGGAAGCCGCCGCCGGCGATCGCAGTGACACCCGATGCGAGCCCACGCACCGGCACCGGCGCGCTGCGATTCTCGAACGTGCCATCGCCCAGCTCGCCGTAGACGTTGTCCCCCCAGCACTGCGCGCCGCCATTGACGATAGCGCAGTTGTGATAAGCACCGCTGGCGATGTTCTGCGCGCCCGGCAACGGTTGACTGGCAAGTGCGACATGATTCAACCCCGTCGCAGCGAGCAGGAGCACGACCCGCGCGAGCAACTGCGAACCAAACGCGGCGCGCGCAAGACTCGGCATAGACGCGCCGGACCAACGAATCAGGGTGCACATGGCGGCTCCTCGCAAGCAGCTATCCGAAGGGACTTTTCCTGGAACATCGCGAAATGGTCGGAGGTTCATGTCGCTATTGCCTGTCCTGACTGGCGCCGGTTCCGGCTCAGTGGAAGCCGTCCCTGCATATCTCGTCGGGACAACTCGATCGCTGAGCAGCCAAAGCCGGACATCCACCACACGTGTTTGATCCGGCCTGCGGCACTACTCGAACCCATTTGCGAAGATCTGATCCATCGTGAACAGGCTGACGATATTGTCCGCCGGCCGGCCCACGGCCAACCGTTGACGCGTCGCGTCGTACGCGAACACCAGTCGCGTACCGCCGTTGGCGGCGGTTCCGCGGACGCTGTTGTAGGCTTGAATCGTCCCGCTCAAACCTGAGCGAC
>JBDTWV010000125.1:0-6780 GCA_040006495.1 Dokdonella sp. | reverse complement strand
GCGCGCGTTGCCGATCGCGGCGAGTCACGCATCGAAGTTTGCGCGCCCATTGATCAGGAGTTCGACCGCATTGTTCTCGACCAGCGGTGCGCCGGCGGCGCGGCTGAACGCCTGCTCGGCCAGCAGGCGCAAGACTTGGGAATTGCCGGCGGAGGAGAGTGGGGCAGCAGCGGCCATTTCCTGAGTGTACCGGCTGTGCGGACGGCCCGGGCGGCGTGCGCGACGGCAGGCATGGCGCGGCGCAAGCGCGCGACCGTCATTGCCAACGCCTATAATTCGCGCCCTAGCAACGTACGTGGAGTCCGAAAGCCAAATGACATCCTCTGCACCGGTGTCTGATGTGGTCGTGCGTCGGCCGAGCGTCGCGGTCGCGATCGGGCCGGTCACGCTCGGCGGATGCGCGCCGATTGTCGTGCAGTCGATGACCAATACCGATACTGCCGATGTGATGGGGACTGCGAAGCAGGTCGCGGAACTCGCCCGCGCCGGCTCCGAGTTGGTGCGCATCACCGTCGACAAGCCGGAAGCTGCGGCCGCGGTGCCGCGGATTCGCGAGCGACTCGACATGATCGGCTGCGGCGTGCCGCTGATTGGCGACTTCCACTACAACGGCCATCAACTGCTCGAACGCGAACCCGCGTGCGCGCAGGCGCTGGCGAAATACCGGATCAACCCCGGCAATGTGGGTTTCGGCCGCAAGAAGGACACGCAGTTTTCGGCGATCATCGATACCGCGTTGAGGTACGCGAAACCGGTGCGCATCGGCGCGAATTGGGGATCGCTCGACCAGTCGATGCTCACCACGTTGATGGACGAGAACGCCGCGCGTGCGTCGCCTTGGGAAGCTGCACGCGTCGGCCGCGAGGCGCTGATCCGTTCTGCCCTCGATTCCGCAGCACGTGCCGAGGAGCTCGGACTGGCGCGCGATCGCATCATCCTGTCGTGCAAGGTGTCTGGCGTGCAGGAGCTGATCGCGGTCTATCGCAATCTTGGCGCGCGTTGCGACTACGCGCTGCATCTCGGGCTGACGGAAGCCGGCATGGGCTCCAAGGGCATCGTCGCCTCGACGGCGGCACTGAGCGTCCTGCTGCAAGAAGGCATTGGCGACACGATTCGCATTTCGCTGACGCCCGAGCCCGGCGAATCGCGCACACGCGAGGTGATTGTTGCGCAGGAACTGCTGCAGACGATGGGTCTGCGCGCATTCACGCCGCTGGTCACCGCGTGTCCCGGGTGTGGGCGCACCACCAGTACGCTGTTCCAGGAGCTGGCCAAGACAGTGCAGGATCACGTCCGCGCGAAGATGCCGGAATGGCGGCTCAAGTACGACGGTGTCGAGAACCTCACCCTCGCCGTGATGGGTTGCATCGTCAACGGACCGGGCGAATCGAAGCACGCAGATATCGGCATCTCGCTGCCCGGTACCGGCGAGGCGCCGGCCGCACCGGTGTTCATCGATGGGCAGAAGGCGATGACCTTGCGTGGCGAAAATATTCCGAACGAATTCGTGCTGGTGATCGAGGACTACGTTTCGCGCAAATACACCGCGCGCGCCTAGCCGCGCGTCCGTCCCCTGCGCGGCGGAGGACGATGCCGAAGGCGGATGGGCGCGCTCTCGCTTTCGATTTCGCCTGGCAAAAAGCGCCTCTTCAGCTCTCAGCTTCCCCCTGCAGCCACTATGCAGGCGGTTCGGCCACGACCATCGGCGGCGCGTGCCGCTGGCGCGCAACTTTCGCTTCACGGCGCATGATGTACAGACCAGAGCCAATCACGATCGCGGTGCCGAGCGCGGTATACCGATTGACGTCTTCGCCGAAAAGGAGCCATGCCAGCGCCGCGACAATCAGCAATTGCAGGTAACTGAACGGCGCCAGTGAAGAAGCGTCCGCGATGCGCAACGCGTGCGTCCAGAAGTACTGGCCGCCGGTGCCCAGTACTCCGGCAAGCACCAGCCATGGCCAGAGGTGGGTAGGCGGCGTCTGCCAGACGAGCAGCGCCGCGGGCAACGACAGCGGCACCCACAGCAATGTGGTCAGCAATACAATTGTGTTGACCGGATCGCTGCGCGACAGATGCTTGATGCTGATCGTCACGATGCCGGTCATTGCCGCGGAGAACACCGCGACCAGGCTGGCCGCAGTGAAACCGTCGGTGCCCGGCCGCACGATGACCAGCACGCCGAGAAAACCGACGATGACTGCGCTCCAGCGACGCATGCGCACGATTTCACCGAGAAAGATTACCGCGCCGATCGTCACGAACAACGGTGATGAATACGAAAGTGCGATCGCCTGCGCCAACGGCAGATGCGCAATCGCCCAAAAACTTGCCAACATCGAGGCCGTGCCGATCGCGCAACGAACCACATAGAAACCGAGGCGGTCCGTGTACAGCGTTCGCAGGCCGGCCCGGCCGAGCAGCGGCAACGCGACCACGGCGCCAAACAAGCTGCGAAAGAACGCGATTTCGAACGGATGCAGGTCCCTTGAGACGATGCGGATCACGATCGCCATCACCCCGAAAAAGCAGGCGCTAGCGATCATCATCAGTACCGCGCGTCCGGGCAATGCCGCAGGTGCGGTTGCGTTCGCGAAAACAGGAGTGCTCAAGGGGCAGTGGCGCAAGAGAGCGGCGCGCATCTTATCATTCGGCGGCGCGGCTCGCGTGGTCGTGCGATGTCTTCAAAGGTCGATCCCACAGGAGTGCGGCGATCCTGTTGGCTGTGCTCTGGGGTGCCGCCGCAGCTGCGGGTAGCACGCGGATTACGATTGGCGCTGTCACAAGCGGTCCGCTACCCTGCGGCGTTCCCGGCCGAGCATGAATTCGATGACCGCATCGCCTCCCTTCATCGTTGCGATTCCCGCGCGTTACGCCTCGACCCGCTTGCCCGGAAAACCGCTGCTGCCGATCGCCGGTGTGCCGATGATCGTGCATGTCGCGAGGCGCGCGCGCGCAGCGGGTGCGGCCGATGTGGTTGTCGCGACTGACGACGCACGCATTCAGACGGCGCTTGCGGACAGCAGGGTGCGCGTTGTAATGACCCAGGCGACGCATGCGTCCGGCACCGATCGGCTCGCAGAAGTCGCGCACCTGCTGGGCTGGCCCGACGACGTCATCGTGGTGAATCTGCAGGGCGACGAGCCGCTTGTGCCGATCAGCGGCATCCTTGCAGTTGCTGCGGCATTGGCCGAGGACGACACGCCGATGGCCACCTTGGCGACGCCCATCGATTCGACCAAAGACTTGTTCGATCCGAACTGCGTGAAAGTGGTGCGTGCGCTGGACGGTCGAGCGCTGATGTTCAGCCGTGCACCGATACCTTGGCCGCGCGAAGCGTTTCAGCACGATCACTCGTGCCTTCCTGCGCATACCCCGTTTTTGCGCCACATCGGGATTTATGCCTACCGCGCGGGCTTCTTGCGTCAATTCGCTGCATTGCCGCGTACTCCGTTGGAACAGTCTGAACTGCTGGAGCAATTGCGCGCGCTCGAACATGGCTTCGCGATCTCGGTGCGCATCGCGCCGGAGCCGTTTCCGGCGGGCGTCGATACCGCGGAAGATTTGGCCCGCGTCGAGGAATTCATGCACCGGCTTCCGTCATGATGAAGATCCTGTTTGTCTGCATGGGCAATATCTGTCGCTCGCCGACGGTCGAAGCGGTCGCGCGTGTCGAGTTCGCACGCGCTGGCGTGGCAGCGCACGTCGAATCGGCCGGTACCGAGGACTACCACATCGGTCATCAGGCTGATCCGCGTTCGATCAGGGTTGCGCAGGCACACGGCTATCCTCTGGCAGCACATCGCGCGCGGCAATTGCGCGACAGGGATTTCCTCGAGTTCGATCATGTGTTCGCGATGGACCGCGTCAATCTGCGTGCCATGCAAGCGTTCCGGCCCCGCGATGGTGGCGTGATACCTGTCCTGTTCCTCGGTGACGCGGAGGTGCCCGATCCGTACTACGGAACCGACGGCGATTTCGAACGGGGGGTGACGCTAGCGCGCGAAGGTGTCCGCACATTTATCGAACGCCTGCGCGGCCGCTGATTTCGTTGCGCCACCGGCCCTCGCTTGCCTCGTGGGATCGCCGGAGGGCGCGATGCGTTGTGACTAACCTTCCTATCGCGATTTCTTCGTCGCCCTCGGGTTTTCGTTGCCGACTCCCCTAATATGTCCGCATGCCGGAAGTATCCGTTCCTCCACAGCCGTTCGACGGCAAGGGTTTCGTCAGCACGCTGACCAGCGCGCCCGGCGTCTATCGCATGTTCAAGACCGGCGGCGAATTGCTCTATGTCGGCAAGGCTGGCAACCTCAAGAAGCGCGTCGGCAGCTATTTCCTGAAGCCACGCCTGGAGCCGCGCATCGCCGCGATGATCGCGCAAATCGCGAGCATCGAGACGACGGTCACGCGCACGGAAGGCGAGGCATTGCTGCTCGAAGCGCAGTTGATCAAGTCGCTGAAGCCGCGTTACAACATCCTGCTTCGCGACGACAAGAGCTATCCGTATATTCACCTGACTGCGGGCGACTTTCCGCGGCTCGCGTTCCATCGCGGCGCGCGATCGGGGGTCGGGCAATATTTCGGACCGTTTCCAAGTGCTGGGGCCGTGCGCGAAAGCCTTGACCTGATCCAGAAGCTGTTCCGTATCCGCAACTGCGAGGATAGCTATTTCAAGAACCGCTCGCGACCTTGCCTGCAGTACCAGATCGGGCGCTGCACCGCGCCGTGCGTAGGGCTCATTCCGATTCCGGATTACGCCGAGAACGTGCGCCACGCGGCGATGTTTCTGGAAGGTCGTGGTGGCGTGATGATGGATGAACTGGTCGCGACCATGGAGCGCGCCAGCGCCGACCTCGCGTTCGAGCGCGCGGCGCAGATCCGCGACCAGATCGCCGCACTCAAACGTGTGCAGGCACACCACTATGTACAGGGAGCGAACGCCGACATGGATGTGATTGCGTGTGCAATTCGCGCCGGCATCGCCTGTGTCAGCGTGCTGTTCTTCCGCAACAGTATCAGCCTCGGTTCGCGCGACTTCTTCCCACGCCTGGCCGTGGAGGCGGACGAGGCGACGATCATCGGTTCGTTCATCGCGCAGTACTACCTCGAACGTCCGGTGCCGGCGGAGCTCATCGTCAGTCACGCGCCTGAGGATGCGGCCCCGCTTGGCGAGGCGCTGAGCGAGCGCACGGCGCATGCGGTTGATATCAAGACCAGCGTGCGTGGCGATCGCGCGCGCTTCCGTGATCTCGCCCAGCGCAACGCGGACGCCGCACTCACCTCGCGCCTGGCCAGCCGGCAGACGCTGCTGGCGCGCTTCGAAACATTGCGTGATCTGCTTGAACTCGACGAAACGCCGCAGCGTATCGAGTGCTTCGATATCAGCCACACGATGGGCGAGGCGACGGTCGCGTCCTGTGTCGTGTTCGGGCCCGAGGGGCCTGAAAAATCGCAATACCGCCGTTTCAATATCACCGGCATCACGCCGGGTGACGATTACGCCGCGATGCGCCAGGCGCTGGAACGGCGTTACAAGCGCATCCAGTCAGGCGATGGGCATTTGCCGGATTTGCTGTTGATCGACGGCGGCAAAGGCCAGGTGCAGCAGGCCATCGACGTGCTCAACGAGCTCGGCATCGAGGGCGTCCCGATCGTCGGCGTCGCCAAGGGCGAGGCCCGCCGCGCCGGCGACGAGACCTTGATTCTGGGCCGCTCTGGTCGCATTTTGTGGCCGGGACCGGAGTCGTTGGCGTCGCATCTGATCCAGGCTGTGCGCGATGAGGCGCACCGATTCGCGATTACCGGCCATCGCGCTCGTCGCGAAAAAGCCCGCGAAACCAGCAGCCTTGAGGAAATCGCCGGAATCGGTGCGCGTAGGCGTTCCGCATTGCTGCGGCATTTCGGCGGCCTTGGCGGCCTGTCCAAAGCAGGCGTCGAGGAACTCATGCAAGTGAAAGGAATCAGTCGAGAGCTGGCCGAGCGGATTTATGCGACATTCCATGGATAAGGGCAAAGACACGATGCAGATCACGATCCCGACCGCACTGACGCTGTTCCGCATCGGGCTGCTGCCGGTGATGGTGGTGGTGTTCTATGCGGGCTTTCACGGTGCGAACATCGCCGCCGCGATCATTTTCATCGCTGCCGGCATCACCGACTGGCTCGACGGCTGGATTGCACGCCGCTACGACATGGGATCCGCGTTCGGCGCGTTCCTCGATCCGGTCGCGGACAAACTGATGGTCGCGGTCACCCTTTTCCTGCTCGTGCAGGAGAACCCGACGCCGTTGATGGCGGTGACTAGTGCGATCATTGTCGGCCGTGAGATCAGCATCTCGGCGTTGCGCGAGTGGATGGCCGAGATCGGCCATCGCGCGACCGTGCGCGTGGCGACTCTTGGCAAAGTGAAGACTGCGATGCAGATCATCGCAATTGTCGTGCTGTTGTATCAGCACGACTTGGCGAACCTGCGTCCGTTCTACATCGGTGAATCGTTGTTGGTAATCGCGTCGATCCTGACCATCTGGTCGGGTTTGCAGTACGTGCGCGCCGCGTGGCCGATCCTGCGCGAGCAAAAATAGGGATCGGCACGTGCGCGTCGCGTGCATTGGTGCGTGTCATCAGGGCACGTATCAGCGATTTTTCGATCTGCGCACTTCATGCATCGGATGGAGAAAATGCCGGTTTCATGCACCCGGGGGATTGACACCTGCGCACGAGAACGTAAGATGCGCCTCCCACGCGGGAATAGCTCAGTTGGTAGAGCACGACCTTGCCAAGGTC
>JBDTWV010000124.1:0-6794 GCA_040006495.1 Dokdonella sp. | reverse complement strand
CGCGTCCGGCGTGAATCTCGCCATCGCGCGCAGCGAACTGGCCGCTGTCCACCTGCGCCAGCGCCGCCGCCAGGATGCCCGCGCGCTGCTTGCGCGCGCGCTGCCAGTGTTGCGTGAAGCCCTCCTACCAACCGAGATCAGTCGCGCGGCAGCGGAGCGGGTCGCAACCAGCGCGGGGATGGCATCAACCCGGATTTAAGGTTTTCGACACTCGACTGCGTATCAGGAGCAATGGGACATATCGTCCCGGGAGTTCCTCATGCGCCACCGATTGTCACGTCCTTGCGTCACCGCGCTTATCAGCGTCACCTTGTCGACAGGCGTACCGCTCGCCCATGCAGTCGAGCGCATCAGCGTCGCCACTGGCGGCGGCCAAGGCAATGGCCAGAGCCAATACCCGGCGATCTCCGGCGATGGCCGCTATGTCGTATTCGAGAGCGACGCGAGCAACCTTGTTGCTAATGACAGCAACTCCGCGACCGACGTGTTCGTGCGCGATCGCGTGCTCGGCACGACCACGCGCGTCAGCCTGACGTCGACTGGCGCGCAGAGCGCCAGCGCCAGTCGTGGCGCATCGATCTCGGGCAGCGGCGTACGCATCGCGTTCTGGTCATATGGCGCGCTGCTGCCGAATTCGAACTACGCAAACTGCTATGTGCTCGACCGCACGAGCAGCACGCTGCAGATCCTCGATCTGCGCGCCGACAACGGACAGCCCGGTTCGGCGGTGTGCGACAACCCGACCCTCGACTACGCCGGCAACCATGCAGCGTTCGTGACTCGCACGCCCGCGGTCGCCGGCGACAGCAACGGTTCGGCGGACGTCTTTGTGCGCAACCTCGCGACCCACATCACCATGCGCGCGAACCGTGGTCCTGCTGGCGTCGAAGCGGATGCGGACAGTTCATTCCCGCGCATCTCCGGCGATGGCAGCCACGTCATCTACGCGTCGGCAGCCACCAATCTCGTCGCTGGCGACAGCAATACCGATCGCGACATCTTCATCTCGCCCAGCGATGGCAGCAGCGCGGCGACGCGCGTGAACATCGGCCCGGGCAATGTGCAGGCGGAGAACGGCGGGTTCGCAGGCGAGTGGGCCGCGCTGAATGCCGACGGCAGCCTGCTCGCATTTTCGAGCAAGGCGCATGCGCTTCCCGACTGGGCGCTGGTCGCCGAAAGTACGCTGTATCTGCGCATCCCGAGCACCGACCAGACCATCGCGCTGAGTATTCCGGACGGCAACCTGCCACGTGAAGGCTTCAACTACGAACCCGACTTCGATTACAGCGGACGCTATCTCACCTTCGCCTCGTCCGACCAACTCTATGTCGGTGCCGAACAAGGCGGCGTGTATGTCGCCGACCTCGTCGAGGGTCTGATCACGCAGGTCAGCATCGGCGGCAACACCAGCAATGTGCACCAGCCACGCCTGAGCGCCGACGGTACCGGTGTCGTCTGGTTTTCGCTATCGACCACGCAAGTGCCAGGTGACACAAATGGCACTTGGGACGTGTTCTACGCTGACAATCCACTGTGGGTCGAACCGCCGATCTTCGCGGATGGCTTCGACGGCCAGTAGATTGACATGCGGCTTTGATCGATTCGATGCAGCGTACCCGCACGGCGATGCTGCGTCTCGTGCACGCGCGGCAGAAGGCTGCTTCCTGCATCGAAGCTGGGCGGGATTCATCCCGCATCTGCTAGGCTGGTCGCACTTCAGGAGCGCCGTCCATGAACCCGACCATCCGCCTGCTATTTGCTACTTCGCTGCTTGCCGCTGCCACTGCCTTGGTCGCATCGCCGGCCATGGCGGCTGAGAAGAAAGCTCCCTCTTCCAACTTACCACCACCGCCCGGCATGAACGACCCTGGTGTAGTCACGCCGCAGGCGGTGCCCGCCGCGGCAGCGGAGGCGGCTGCCACGAGCACCAACGACGATCCACTGGCACCGCCGCCGAAACCCGATGCGCGTCTGGTCCGTGACAAGGCGTCGCGTGACGGATCCGCGAATGCGCAGCGCATCGCGTCGAGCCAGGTCACCACGCGCAAGCAAGGCACCGACACGGTCGAGGAATACCGTGACCACGGCCATGTCTGGATGATCAAGATCGTGCCGCAGAATGGCCTGACCCAGACCTTCATGGACAGCGACGGCAGCGGTCGCCTCGCACGCGATCCGCATGCCGGCCCGATCTCGCCGGTCTATTACACCTTGTATGAGTGGAAGTAGACGCTTCCGAAAATCGGCGGAAATTCCCGCGGCACGCCGCAGTTGGCCGGGCTGAATAGAATGCATGGTGCGAGCTGCCAATGCGCGGGCTGGGCGAATTGATCAGCCGATTGATCGAAAACCCGGATTCCAGCATCGATCCGTTCCTTCTGTGTGGCGACGCCAATCTCGGCGTCGTCAGTCGCAGCCTCGCCTGGCATCGGGATGTGCGCACCGGCGCTACCCGCCGTCTTGATCCTCGGCATCGATCCACTGCTGCAGCCGCCCTCCCACTACCCAAGTCCGACACGAACGCGTGCGCTCGCCGTCGGTGCTCTGGCGATCGAGCCAGGCAACAACCCGCAGTCCCGTGCCAATGATCACCGTGGTACTCCGCGTGCATGCGGCGTCGGCACAGCCGCCGATATTGGCGCGTACAGGTTTGACTCGGACTGCATCGACGGGACCAGCTTTGATCGAGTGATGCAGCTCGCCCCGTGCCGCGTCGCAGGGGCGTTGCATGGATGACTGACCGACATCCCGTCCATTGGGAATCGGGCAGCACGCGTGCACTGTCGACGCAGCAGACGACCCCGTCGTGTACCGGATGTCTTTTTGTCCTGCACTTCTCGTATTCAAAGAGTAGGCAGGAATTATTGGGCGCGGCATACATTCGGCGCGGCCACGCCCTGCGGTGGATCGAATCGCCGCGGCAGCGGATTCCGCAACCGGCTTCGATCCATTGCACGAGGCAATCTCGGTCGTGCAACGCGCTTCGACTTCAAGTCTCGTACTCAAAGGCATCCAATGAATGACTCAGCACACAACCTCATGATCGCCAAGAGCCTTGTTATCCCCATCTTGATCACGGCTTGCGCCTCGGCTTTTTGCCAGACGATCTACAGCGTCAACTCCACCGCGGACTTGGTGGATGACAACCCCGGCAATGGCGTGTGCCATGCCGCCAACGGCCATTGCACGCTGCGTGCGGCAGTCATGGAGGCCAATCGATCAGCGACCGATTCGGTCATCACGTTGCCGGCGGGGACCTACAAGTTGCAAATTCCGCCGGCCGCGGCCTACAGCGACACCACCGGCGCACTGAAGCTCACTGCGCCCGTCACGGGAAGTCCCTTGATCATCATTTCGGGAGCCAGCTCAGCGTCGACCATCATCGACGCAAACCAGCTCGATCGGGTTCTCATTGTCGATTCGCTCAGAAGTTCACAGATCGATAGCGTAACCCTGCGCGGTGGGAACGCGCCCGACGTCGGCGGCGGGATTGTGAATGCCGGCACGCTTGACCTGAACAGCGTTATCGTCAGCTCGAACCATGCCGCGTTGCAGGGCGGAGGAATCTACAACAGTGGCCTGCTGACGATCGGATATTCCTCAGTCACCGACAACAACACACCCGACAACGGCGGCGGCATCAACAATGACGGCAACGGAAGCCTGACGCTCACCGCCAGCACGATCGCGTCAAACAACGGATATCAGGGTGGGGGCGTCTACAACGGCGGCAGCCTCAAAATCAACAACAGCACGATCGCGCAGAACCAGGCGGCGATCGCCGGCGGCGGAATCTTCGCAGCCCAGGCCGCGAGCGCATCGGCGCTGATCCACAGTTCGACGATCGCATTCAACCGCGCCTATACACAGGACCCGGGTGATGGTGGCGGCATCTACATCCTGACCGGGTCGACGGTCACGTTGCGCAACAGCCTGGTGGCCGGTAACTACTATTTCGGCCAACCAGACGCGTTCGAAGACTGCTATACCGACGGCACTGCAGTCCTCAACACGTTCAGCGGCGACTTTCTCTGGACGCCCGGCAGTTGCAACACCAACGGCGGACCAGCACAGCTCAATTCGCTGCAATACCTTGGCCAGCTGCAAAACAACGGCGGCCCGACGCAGACCATCGCGCTCATGAGCGGCAGCAACGCGATCGACGGCGGAAACATCTGCTTCGATACCAACGGCATTACGCTGGCGACCGACCAGCGCGGCTCGGCACGGCTGGTCGGCAGTCGCTGCGACAGTGGCGCCTACGAATTGGCCGACTATATTTTTGCGAATGGTTTCGACGTTAGCGGTGGCTGATGTCAGCGACAGCAGGCCACGTTCGAGTGCGCGTGGCCCGATCCATAGACAGGAGTGAACGTGCGATGGGGCGATGGTTGACTGCGGCTCTGTTTTTGACCTTTGCATGCGCACCTTGGGCGCATGCGCAGGATGGCTCGTTCGATCCGACGTTCGCGAGCGGCGGACGCAAGCTCGTCGATGTTTCAGACGGCTACCAGGATGGCGGCAACGTGCGCCTGCGCATCCAGTCTGACGGCAAGCTGTTGATGACAGGAACGTGCTGGACCAACACATCAATGGATGCATATCCGACATTCTGCGCGACCCGCTTACACGCCAACGGCGACTACGACATGCAGTTCGGACCGGGCGGCGGCGGCTACCTTCGCTTCGATAGCTTCCAGTCACAAAGCTTTCCGAACCCCGCCCTGTTTCAGAACATGACGCTGCTTGCCGATGGACGCATTGTCTTCATCGGATCGAGCGATCCAAGCACGACGCTGGTTGCCGTTCTCAAGGCGGATGGCAGCGCGCTCGATAGCAGCGTTGGCGCCGGCGCCGGTTTCGTTACGCTGGCGGGTTTCACTCCATCCGAAACCCAGGTACAGGCCGACGGCAAGCTCCTGATCGCCGGCAAGGCGAATGGCCCGAACGGTAATCCGGACATGGCCATTGCGCGCCTGCGCGCCGACCTCAGCCTCGATACCGGTTTTGGCAGTGGTGGGCGTCAGCGGATTGCGTTCGATCTTGGCGGGCCTTCGGGCACCAACGACGATCAGGCCGCGAACATACTGCTGCGCGGGGACGGTCGCATCGTGCTGGTGGGGGCCGCTTCCGTGGATGCCAACCATATCGACGTCGCAATCGTCCAACTTTTGCCGAGCGGACAACCAGACACAAGCTTCGGGCCGAACCATGACGGCCGTGCCCATCTGCCTGCCAGCGGCTTGGATTACGCGGACACGGCACGTCTTGACCGGCTGGGACGAATTGTGCTCGGCGGAGTGGCGTACGACGACAACACGTCTTTCCACTGGCGCTGCCTGGTGAATCGGTTGCTCACCGATGGCAGTCAGGATCCGACTTTCAATCCCTCAGGGGGCGTCGGACATCCGCAGTTGTTCAATTTGGCCGATGACGGCAATTGCGTCGTTGCCGATCTCACCGTGCAAAACGATGGAGGAATCCTGCTGGGGGGCCAAACGGGCCGCACACCTCATTCTGCAGGTGCGTTTTATTTCATGGCAGCGAAACTCACATCCAACGGACTTCTCGACGCGGGCTTCGGTTTTAACGGCACATCTTCCGGGCGTTTCTCCTCGATCCCCAACAGCGACGATCGCGGGACTGCCATTGCGATCGGCAATGGGGGATTGATGATCGCTGGCTACAGCACCGCGTTGACGGGTGGCGACACCCGCTTTGGCATAGGGCGTATCCAGCTTGATCGTATTTTCAGGGATGGCTTCGAATGAGCAGGCTCGCAACGGGGCGTTCTGCAGCGAAATCGCGCGGCGAGCTCGCGCTTGTCCTCGCCGCATTCGTGCTGTTGTTTTCGTGTAGTGCCTTTGCAGGACCAATATTTAACGTCACCTCGACCGCAGACGCGGTTGACGACAGCCCAGGCAATGACATCTTCCATACGAGCGCCGGAGCGTGCACGCCGCGTGCGGCCATCATCGAAGCCAATCGATCCGACACCGGCACGACGATCAACCTGCCGGCCGGAACCTAGAAGCTCACCCTGGCCGGGAGCGGCGAGGCGGCCGGTGATCTGAACCTGACGACGCCGGCCAGCGGCAATCCGACGATCACGATTTCCGGCGCGGGCGCGGCCAAGACGATCATCGACGCCAACCATATCGACCGCGCCATCAACGTCTACCCTTCCCGTACGGCCCTCATTCAGGGCGTCACCATCCGCGGCAGCTACAACGGCGACTACGGAGGCGGCATCCTCAACGGCGGATCACTCCAACTCGATCACGTGGACATCGGCCCGCTCAATGTCACCGACGGTACTGGCGGCGGTATTTTCAATGGCGCGGTGGGTTCGGCATGAATGGAGGCGCAGGCGTGTTCAATGACGGCACGTTGGCCCTGGATCAAACTCGCATCATCAGCAACGCGGCTACTGGAAATGCTGGCGGCGGCATCCGCAATTTGGGTTCATTGACACTGGATCGCGTCGATGTCGCCCAAAACCTGGCGGCCAACGGCGCTGGAATCTACAACGATGGCATGCTCGCAATTCACGGTTCCTCCATATTCGACAAGCAGGCAGCCAACAATGGCGGCGGGATCTTCAACGCCGGGCAAGCGCAGATTATCAACAGTGCGGTTTCAATCAACCATGCACCCGGTTTCGGTGGTGGCATCGAGACCTATGGAACCACTGCGTTCACCAGCAGCACGGTCTCGTTCAACCAAGCGGGCATTGGCGCGGGCATTCACAGTAGAGGGGATCTGGCGATCGTGGACAGCACGGTCGCGATCAA
>JBDTWV010000123.1:0-6821 GCA_040006495.1 Dokdonella sp. | reverse complement strand
GCCAGCACGCTATTGCTGTTCCACTGAAACCAGCCCAAGAGTATGCATGCCATGACGATTTCCCAGATTCACCCGCTTTCCCTTCGCATCCTCGCAATTCCCGGCAGTTTGCGCAGCCATAGCTACAATCGACACCTGCTGGAAGCCGGATCACGCTGTGCGCCCGCAGGCATGCAGGTGCATATCTACGACGCGCTGGGGGAGGTGCCGATGTTCGATGAGGACCTGGAAGCTGCAACGCACGGCGGCCCCGAGGCCGTGTTCCAGTTGCGTGCGGCCGTCGATGCCGCAGACGGCCTGTTAATCGCGACACCCGAATACAACCAGTCGTTCCCCGGAGTGTTGAAGAACGCGATCGAGTGGCTGTCGCGGTCCGCGCCCGAAGAAGTGCTGGTCGGCAAACCCATCGCAATTACCGGCGCATCTTCGGGCCGCTGGGGAACGCGCCTGGCCCAAGCGGCCCTGCGCCATACGCTTGCCGCGACGGAATCGATCGTGATGCCGGCGCCAATGCTGTTCGTCGGCAACGCGGAATCGTTGTTCGACACCGAAGGACATCTACAGGATGTGAGCACGCTGTCTTCATTGCGTGCCTTCATGAGTGCGTTCGGGCAATGGATTGAACACGCCGGTGCAAAGTCGCTGAAGGGTGTCGCCTGAATTCGCCGCACTCGGATGCGCAACGTGAGCTGAAACCTGGAGTTTTGTCTCGGCACCGAACGTCGCCGCGCGGCTGTTCAACGCGTAGGTCACCAGGCTGACCGCAGCGATTCAGTCGCCGCCGGCGCGCACCTGCGCGTGGCTGATCAACGCGAAGATCAGGCTGCCGCCGACCACGTTGCCGGCCAACGTCGGCAGGCCGAAGCGGAACACCGCATCGGCAAACGACGTCTGTCCCGCGAAGACCATGTACATCGCTTCGACCGAGCCGACCACGATATGCGTAAAGCCGCCAATCGCGATCACGTAGGTGCAGATCACGATGATCGCCAGTCGCGACTGCTCGGTGGCCGCCATCATCCACACCATCATCGCGATGATCCAGCCGGCGAGAATGCCCTTGGTGAACATCGCGAACGCGGAGTTGTGCATCAACTCGGTGCCGATATCGACGAAGGCTTGCTGTGTAGCGGCATCGAACTGCTGCAGGTGCAGCAGTCCCCACGCGAACAGCGAGACGCCGATCAAGTTGCCGCCCAACACCACGCTCCACAGGCGCAGCAGGCGACCCAATTGGTGCAGGCTCGGCTGGGTCATCAGCGGCAGCACCGCAGTCAGGGTGTTTTCGGTGAACAGTTGCTGGCGCGCGATGATCACGGCGAGAAAGCCGAAGCTGTAGCCGAAACTTTCCAACAGGTAGCCGCCGCTGATTCCGGCCAGGTGTCGATGCAGCACTCCGCGTGCGAGCAGCGAGAAACCCATGGTCAGGCCCGCTGCGACCGAGGACCACGCAAGCGCCGCGAAACCGCGTTCGAGCTCTTCCCGTCCGACCCGGCGGACGACTTCGTGCAGGACGGCCGCGCGCGGGGGGCTCCTTTCCGCTACGTCACGGTGCTCGTCGCCTGTCAGCGAAAAGCCGCTGTCGGAATCCTCGTTCAGCGAATCGTTGACCTCGGCATCTTCCTGCGCCGCAATCTGTTCGGCAGCGGCCTTGTGCTCGGCTTTGCGGCTGTCTTCAGTCATGTCGCGCTGCTGATCGCGTTGGATGGGAAAAGGTTTCGGCGCAGAAAGAGTTGGCGCTGCTCAGAATCCGAACATCGGCTGCAGCATGCGAATTGCCCAGCCGGAAAATTGCAGCGGTGCATCGGTCGCGGCGACGCAGATGCAAGGCACGCCTGGCGCAGTCACCGGCTGGTGCCGCGTTTCGCCATCCAGATCGGCGACATCGCCGGGGCCGAAATGGCCGAGCATGTCGTCATAAGCACCGTCCAGGATCATGGTCAGCTCATTGCCGCCATGGCTATGCAGCGGCAGGCGGCACCCTGGGGAAATACGCAACAACATCAGGTTGCCGCCGTCGACGCCCTTGGCCCGGATGCGCTTTACCCCGGGCGCGACACGCCGCCATTGCAGTGCACGCATCGAGTTGCCGAACCATGGGTGCAAGGCCAACGGCAGACGGTCGGGATCGCGCTTTTCGACAGCGTCGGTGGGCGTCCTTGCGCTTTCAATCGCCGGTTCGCCGTCCAGCAACGCCAGCATCGCAGCGCGCGCGCTGTCGAGCGGTGCGTCGACCCGCTGCTGTTGCATCAACACGCCGCCAATGCGGTCGGCGTCCAGCAAGCGATCGCGGCAATGCGCGCAGCGCTCCAGATGCGTCGATGCCACGACGCCGAGGGCCTCCGGCAGTGCGCCGGCGGAATAGCTGACCAGGGTCGCGTCGTCGAGATGATGATTCGGTTTCATCGCGCTCCCCTCATGCTGATTTGCAGCTTTGCGAACGCGCGCCGCAACGAAGATTTGACGGTGCCCAATGGCATGTCCAGTTCACTTGAGATCTCGCTGTGGCTCTTGGTTTCGAGATAGCACATGCGCACCAGTTTGGCCTGCATGGCGGGGAGGCGGTCGATGGCCTGCTTGAGGATGTCATGGTCGGTGAATGAATCAGGTTGCGAGTCGTGTCGGTCGAACGCCTCCTCATCGAGGCGATCGAGTCCGTCCTGAACCGGCATCCAGTTAGGTTCGCGACGAACATGGTCGATATACAGGTTGCGTGCGACCCTGAATAACCAAGTGCCAAGGCTGGCTCGCGCAGGGTCAAAAAAAGCCGCCTTGCGCCACAGGGTGAGGAGCGCTTCCTGCATGAGTTCATCGCTCAGCGCATCGTCGACGCCGAGATTGCGCAGGTAGCGTTGCACGCGTGGTGCGAAATGATCGTAGATGCGCATGAAGCTGGCGCGATCACGCTGCACCGAAACCGCAGACATCTGTACCGACCAGTAGTGGCTGTCGGGGACGATGGTGCTCACGGTAGGGTTCACGTGTCGTTTTGCCTCGAACGGCACTATCGCGACGATAGCTTTGGCAACCCCCATCATACGCACCTTGTCGGTGGTGACGACTGCCTGGATAACGTGATTGGCGTGTTGGCGTTCATATCCGTTGCATACGGCAATGGGCGGATTTCGGATGCACTGGCGGTGAGGGGGCAGGTCCTGCGCCGGTCAGTTCTCGCGCGATCCATAGGCTGCCAGCGCTTGCTGGCGCGAAAGACCGAGGTCGACCATCGGTGCCGGGTAGCCGCTGCGCTTGAGCAGGGCGGTGTCCGTCCAGGGTTCGTGCAATTGCGTGATCGACGCAGTCGCCAGCTCCGGCAACCAGCGTCGCAGGTATACGCCTTCCGGATCGAACCGCTTCGCCTGGGTCACCGGATTGAACACGCGAAAATAGGGCGCCGCGTCCGCACCGCAGCCGGCGACCCATTGCCAGCCCAAGGTGTTGTTGGCCAGATCCGCGTCAACCAGGGTGTCCCAGAACCAGCGTGCGCCGTGCTGCCAGTGCTGGCGCAGGTTCTTGGTCAGGAAACTGGCGACGATCATGCGCACCCGGTTGTGCATCCAGCCGGTGTGCCATAGCTCGCGCATGCCCGCATCGACCAGAGGAATGCCGGTGCGTCCCTGTTGCCAACGCGCGAGCAGTGACTGATCCGTGGGCGCCCATTGAAAGCCGTTGAAGCGCTGATTGAAGTTCGTGGTCGGCGTCTGCGGAAAGTGATACAGCAAATGGAGGGCGAATTCGCGCCAACCCAGTTCACGCAGGTAGGGTTCGATATCCGGACGAGTCCTGACGTTGGCGGCACGTGCGCGGCGGTCGAGTTCGAAGTGGATCTGCCGCGGCGATATTTCGCCAAAATGCAGGTGCGGAGATAGTCGCGAGGTGCCGTGGCGTGCCGGAAGATCGCGCGCAGCGGCATAGTCATTGATCGCATCGTCAGCGAAAATCTCCAGCAACTCCTGCGCGCCGGCTTCTCCTGGCCGCCAATTCGCAGCGATTCCACTGGCCCAATCGATGCGAGGCAACAGGTCGAACGCGGCCAGCGGAATGCGGTCCGGCAGCTCGCGCCAACCCGGAACGTGTGGCGCCGGCAATGGCATCGCGACCTGCAGTCGCGGTCGCAGGGTGCGCCAATAGGGCGTGAAGACCTTGTACGCGGCGTCCTGCTGCGTGGCGATCTGCCACGGCTCGCACCACAGCGCGGCGTTGTGGCTGTGTACGTCGATGCCATCCTCGCGCAATGCACTTTTCACGTGCCTGTCACGCGCGATCGCAGCGGGCTCGTACAACCGGTTCCAGTACACGGCGCTGGCGCCGCTTCGGCGTATCAGCTCGCGTAACACCGGCAGCGGCTCACCGCGGCGCAGGTGCAAGGCCGCGTGCTGCGCTCGCAAGTCTGCATCGAGCGCTGCCAGCGCGTGGTGCAGCCACCAGCGACTGGCGGCGCCGGCTCGCCAAGGATCATCGGCACTAGGCGAGTCGATGAAGACCGGGAGCACCTGCGCATGTCCGGCACAAGCCTCGCTCCAGGCCGGGTTGTCGATCAGGCGCAAGTCGCGCCGGAAAAGGACCAAGGCTGTCGTCATGCGGTCACTGGGTAATCGATGGTTGGTTCGTCATACGTTACCCAGCCAGAATCAGTTTCAACTGCTGTGGCTGCCAGCTTTGGAGACAAGCAGGTAGGCGGCCGCGCTGCGGTTTGCGATGATGGCAGACATGATCCAGCGCAATCGATTGCTGACGATGCCAGGACGGCTGGCGCGGCGCCTGCTCCCGGCTTCGGCCCGGTTGCTGGCGACGCCGGATGACTTGCCAGCGTTTGCCATCCCAGCCGATGCGATCATCTGCCTCAGCGATCCGGTCGCGTTTCGAACGTGCCTGCTGCAGTCGATCGCCGAGGCGACCCGCCGCATCGTGATCGTAGCGCTCTACCTGCAAGATGATGACGCGGGCCGCGAAGTGCTCGCAGCGCTATACGCCGCCAAGGCGCGTCGCCCGAACCTGCAGGTTTCAGTCTTCGTCGACTGGCACCGTGCGCAACGCGGTTTGATCGGCAAGCAAAAGAGCGAAGGCAATGCGGGCATGTACCGCGCATACGCCGCGAGCTACGGTGATGGCGTGCCAGTCTATGGCGTGCCGGTACAGAACCGTGAACTGTTTGGGGTGCTCCATCTCAAAGGTTTCATCATCGACGATGCTGTGCTGTACAGCGGCGCCAGCCTCAACGATGTCTATTTGGCGAAGCAAGGACGTTACCGTCTGGACCGCTATCACCTGCTGCGGCATGCCGGCTTGGCTGATGCGATGGCGAGCTTCGTCGAGCGCCACCTGCTAGCCAGCGCGGCCGTGTGTCAGATCAATGCGGGGTCGGTGCCGGCAACGCGCAGTCTGCAGACGGCCATCCGTGACCTGCGCCAGGACTTGCAGCGAGCGGCGTACGTGGTGCCACGCGAGCCGCTTTCGCTTGCCCATGTGTCGGTGACGCCGCTGCTCGGCTTTGGCCGCGCAGACAATGCGCTCAACGCGTTGTTGCTGGCGCTGCTGCGTGGCACACGCGAGCGCGTGATCTTGCTGACGCCGTATTTCAATATGCCGCGTCCGGTGCGAGTGATGCTCGGCCAGTTGCTGCGGCGCGGCTGCACGATCGACATCATGGTGGGCGACAAGACCGCCAATGATTTTTACATTCCGCCCGAGCAGCCGTTCAAGGCGATCGGTCTGCTGCCCTATCTGTATGAAAACAACCTGCGCCGGTTCGCGCGCGCACATCGTCGGCAGATCAACAGTGGCCAGCTCAATCTTCATTTGTGGCGTGATGGCGACAACAGCTATCACCTGAAGGGCATCTTCGTCGACGATGATGTGGCCGTGCTCACCGGTCATAACCTCAATCCACGCGCGTGGTCATTGGATCTGGAGAACGCGCTGCTCCTGCGTGACCCCGGACGCTTGGTGCATGCCCAGCATCAAACAGAATGGGAGAGCTTGCGTCGGCATGCGGTTCGCTTGGACGACTATCGGGCGCTTGAGAGTCCGCGGGATTATCCGACCGAGGTGCGCAAGCTGCTCAAGCGACTCCATCGCACGCGGCTCGACCGACTGGCCAACCGCTTGCTGTGAGTGGCATGACACCCGGTTTCGCGGACGCGACAGATTGCCGAGCTGGCTGACAGCGGTCCACCGGGTTGCGACAATGGCACGATGCCAGTCAGCCTCATCGCCGCACTCGATCGAAACCACGCCATCGGCCGCGATGGCGCAATGCCGTGGCATTTGCCGGACGATCTCAAGCGCTTCAAGGCGCTGACGCTAGGCAAGTCGATATTGATGGGACGCAAGACTGCGCTGGCGATCGGGCGGTTGTTGCCGGGACGCACGAATCTGGTATTGACACGTGGCGACAGTGCACCTTTTTCCGGGCAGCTAGTCGTGCATTCGCTGGAAGAGGCGATATCGCGTGCTGGGCGCGACGAGCTTGCGGTGATCGGTGGCGGCGAGGTCTATGTGCTCGTGCTGCCGCACGCCACGCACATGCATCTGACCTGGGTCGATACCGAAGTCGCAGGTGCCGACGCGTTCTTTCCGAGCTTCAACGCGGACGACTGGATCGAGACTTCGCGTGTGCGCCAGCCGCCCGATGCGCGTCATGCGTACCGACTCGACTACGTCGACTACGCGCGGCGGTAGTTCCGGTCCGCTCGAGTGCCGGGTCGCGCAAGTGCCCTGATAGCGCGATCCGCGTGCGGCATTTATCGTGGAAATAAGTGCCGGGGACATGTTTGCGCGCGCCGACTTCAAGACTCATCGTGATCGCGGGCATGGCCTTG
>JBDTWV010000122.1:0-6883 GCA_040006495.1 Dokdonella sp. | reverse complement strand
CCATCGCGACGCGCGCGCCGTGGCGCGCCGCGCGAATCGCCATCGCGATGCCTCCAGAGCCCGCACCAAGAACCACCAGATCGAAGTCGCGCTCGTTCATTGGATCAGCGCGTCGCCGCGACGGATGACGCTGCAGCAACTGGCATCGACAGCGCGCTCGGATGCGCCGCATCGTGATACAGCGTGACCGTGACTCTACGCGCGTCCTTGCCTGATTCGCTGGCCACGATGCCACCGGTGTTGTAGTTCTTTTCGGCGTACATCGAATTGATTGGACCAATCGCGAGCCGCAGACGACTGCCCTTGGCGATGCGCCGCGCGACAAACGTGAAGCGGTCGAAGTCGTAACGCTCCACGGCTCCCGGCTTCACCAGTTCCGCCTTGCGGAAGTTCTTGCGATAGCGCGCGCGCAATGAATCTCCGGCAAGAAATACGCTGCTGCCGTCCGGTTTGATCTCGAATACGGAGACCGCCAGATCCGTATCAGGCTGATCAAGGGAGAGCCAGACTGAAAGCTTGAAAAAGCCGGCGATGTCCGTGGGTTTGGTATACATCGGCGAGTGATAGAACAGCGCCTTGCCCGAGGCGAGGAGCACCCCACGCTGGTCGGTGAGGCCATTCGGCACCTCGTCCTTTTCCCACTGTGCGGAACTAACGTCCAGTGCGTCGTAGACATACTGATCAGGCTTGCCGCTGGCTTTTCTGTCACGCGCCAGATCACCAGAGGCGAACACGTCGTTTGCGCGAGAATCGACTGAATCAAGGGTCCAATCTTCACGCCGCGCGGTGACCGCATCCAGCGTCGCCGCATAGCGCCATGCTTCCTCGCCAGTCACGTAGAACGCGACCCTGTCCTTGAGAAATTCTGGTTTCGTGCCGTCCTTCAAGGTCCAGTCGTACCACGCCTTGTGCAGGGCATTCATGTCGAGCAACGACGCCGGACCGAATTTCAACCCGCCCACATCGGCTTTCGGCGTGCGCGTGCCCGCATGATCCCAAGGGCCGATGACAAGATAGTGTCGTGCTTTTGCCGCCGCCGATCCGAACTTCATGTGATCGTCGTAGTAAGCGAGTGCGCCGGGTTGGTCGCCATCGTACTGGCCGCAGATGCTGAGAATCGGCAGCGCGATTTTTGCTTCCTGCTCAACATCGGGACTGAAGCTGTCCCAATACGCGTCCTGCATCGGATGGGAAATCCAGGTCTGGAAGATCGGCGATGGATTGCCGACGTACCGATCGAGTTCGTTGAACGGTGCATGCGCTTCGTACCAGCGCCGGAACTGCGCCGCCCAATACGTGCTGTCGCTGAAAATGTTCTCCTGCGAGGCATGCCCGCTGACCAGCATCAGCCATTGCATGTCGTAGCTGTAGAACATGTTGTGCTGCATCGGATAATCGACGCCGGGTTTCGGCGACGAGACCGGTACGATCGTCGCCAGATGCGGCGGAAATTCCTTGGCCGTGGCCCATTGGTCGTAGCCGGCGTAGGAACCTCCCCACATCGTGACCTTGCCATCGCAATACGGCTGCGCGGCCAGCCATTCGACTACGTCATGCCCGTCTTGTGCTTCCTGAAGCAGCGGCGTGAATGTGCCACCGGAATTGCCGCGTCCACGCACGTCGACGGTCAGAAACACATAGTCGTGGGCCGCAAAGTACATGCCGCGATCGTGATAGCTCTGCGAAATGTACGGTGTCAGCGTGAAGATGCACGGCAGCGCTTGCTTCACGTTGCCAGGCTTGTACAGCGTCGCGTTGAGCTTCACGCCATCGCGCAGCGGAATCTTCACGCCCCACTCGAGCTGGACCGGATCTGACGTCGATTCCGCCGCATGTGCGACGAAGGCAACGCACGCGCCAATGGCAAACACGATGGCAAGCGCGCGATGGCGATCAAACATGGACTTCCCCTGAATTTCGTTGCTGGATGATGACGTCGGTTGAAAAGTGCGCACCAAGGACGTGAGCTTTCCTGATCCGCTTTTCCCCTCACCAATGATGGGAAAAACTAGAAACGTGCCGCACTGAACGGAGCAAGGTCGAAGGACGGCTTTTCACCGATGACAACCTCGCGAATCAGCAGGCCGGTCACGGCCGACAGCGTCACGCCGAGCATGCCGTGTCCGGTCGCAAGAACCAGATTATCGACGCCAGGCGCCCTGCCGAGCATGGGCAGGTCGTCAGGGGTCATCGGACGCCAGCCATACCATTCCTCGATGACGGCGGAACCTTCTGGTTCGTGGAGAAATTGGGCGGCGCCGCGACGCAGCGCATCGAGGCGAGTGCGATTGAGCGTGGTGTCGTAACCGGCAAACTCCATCGTACTGCCGAGCCGGAAGCCGGAATTCCATGCGGTGACGCAGACGCCCGGCTCCTTCAACGTCAGTGGAACGCGCGGACACAAGGTCGGCCGCGTGTAGGTAATGGAATAGCCTTTGCCGGGCTGGATCGGGATGCGCAACCCAAGCTGGCGCCCGATCTGCGGCGACCACGAGCCGAGCGCGAGCACCACGTCGTGACCACTGAAATCTCCTTTCGACGTTGCGACTCGGCTGATCCGTGTGCCATCGCGATTGATGCCGGTGACATCGGTGTGTTCCTCCACGTGCGCGCCGTTCACACGCACGACGCGTTCGAGCTCCGCGGCATAGCGATCGGGCCGCAACTGCGCATCGCCGGGATTGAACAATGCGCCAACCACACCGGGTTTCAGTGCAGGCTCACGCGCCAACACGCTGGCCGCATCGAGCACGTCGACGCCGATGCCAAGCTCAGCGAGTGCCACTGAAAGGGTGCGGGAATGCTCGAAATTCGCCGAATCGCGAAACACATTCATCGTGCCGAGTGCCTCGAATTCGCAATCGAGGCGCTCCTTGTTGACGAGTTCCTCGATCAATGCGCGCGAGCGCAACAGCAGCGGCGCCTTGAGCCGCATCGCCCGCTCGAAATCCCTCACGTTGCAATGCCCCGCAAAGCCGAACAGCCAACGCAGCAGTGCCGGATCGAAACGCGGCTTTATCCGCAGCGGAGCATCGGCCGTGAACAACCAGCGCAGCGCGGTGCTGATCATGCCGGGCGCCGCCAGCGGCATCGCGTGGCTCGGGGTCAGCGTGCCGCAATTGCCGTGCGAACTGCCGCAGGCGACCGTGCCGCGCTCCAGAATCGTCACGCTGCGGCCGGCTTCGAGCAAGTGGTACGCACACGAAAGCCCAATGATGCCGCCGCCGAGAATCAATACATCCGATGTTTGCGTGGTCATGACATGCAATTGTAAGGCTTCGATCGTCTGCGTCGCGCACGCACGAGCCGCATCCGGCAATGGCCGACCGTGCCTTGGGGTCTTTGAAGCGTTGCCGAGGGTTGGGTGCGCGTGCGGTTCAGCACGCCGCAAAAAGCATCGCAGCTGCCGCTCCCACCGAGCATCATGTGTCTGGCCATTTGTGGGAGCGCCGGAAAGCGCGATGCGCGTGCCATGTCGCAGCAAAAGGCATCGCGCTCGCCGCCGCTCCCACCAGGCCACGGCGTACCCGTTGGCTCAGTCAGAGCGGGGGTTTCGTTTTGCTCACAATTCCCATATAATCCCGCGCTTTCCGCGTTCAGAAACCGTTGCGAGGCGTTCCATGAAAGTGTTGTCGTCCCTCAAGTCCGCAAAGAAGCGCCATCGCGATTGCAAAGTCGTGCGTCGTCGCGGCAAGGTCTTCGTGATCTGCAAGAGCAACCCACGTTTCAAGGCGCGTCAGCGCTGATTGGATTGTCCCTACACCATTGCGATGAAAAGGGCCGCTCTGCGGCCTTTTTCGTTTTGCCGAGCGGGTCTTAGGCGTTGCGAATGATCTTTTGCAACGGAGATCGTGGAACCGCCGGCACGCTTCTGCTACAAAGACGCGTTGATGTGGGTTGTCGGTCGTTCTTCCTGTCAAAACAAGGAATTGAGCCATGTTTGTGAAGTTCGTTCTCACCACTACTTGCCTGTTTGCCGGCGCCGCGATGCTACCGCCCTCGGCGCACGCCGACACGCTGGCGACGCCAGCAAAGACACACGTCCGTCACCACCGCGCCGAAACCGCAATGGGCAATGTCCCGACTCGCGGCATGAGCATGGCCCAAGTCGAGAAGCGCTACGGCGCTCCGCTCGACAAGCTGCCATCGGCGGGCGGCGATGCACCGCGGCACCCGACGATCAATCGCTGGCGCTACAACGGATACACGGTTTACTTCGAGCGCAGCCGGGTTATCCACAGCGTGCTTGATACGGCCACCGTCGCGCCAAAAACCTGATCCGATGACGGCACGTTTCCGCCTGCCTGCAGAATGGGAACCGCAGGCTGCGGTGGTCGTCGCGTGGCCGCACGCGGGAACGGATTGGGCGCCACGCCTGGAGCACATCGAGACCGCTTATGTCGCGTTGATCGCGGCGATCGCGCGCTTCGAGCCAGTGCTGGTCTGTGTCGCTGACAACGCGGTGCGCGAACACGCAGAGAGGCTCCTGATCGACGCCGGCATGGACCGACGCCATTTGAAATTTGTCGAAGTCGCCTACGATGACACCTGGCTGCGCGACTCGGGGCCGCTCACGTTGCGGGATGGAACTTCGTTCCGGCTCGTCGATTTTCGCTTTACCGGCTGGGGTGGCAAGTTCGAAGGTGGCCGCGATGATCGCCTGATCGAATCACTGGTCAAACAAGGACTGTTCGGCACCGCGGAACACCACCGCATCGACTGGGCGCTCGAAGGCGGTGCAGTTGAATCCGATGGCAACGGCACCGTTCTGACGACATGGCGCTGCCTGCATCAACGCCATCCACAGATGTCACGCGAGGAGATGAGCGCCAAGCTCATCAAGTCACTCGGCGCCGAACGCGTGCTTTGGCTCGATCGCGGCTACCTGCAGGGCGATGACACCGACGCGCATATCGACACGCTCGCGCGCTTTGCGCCCGATGACGCGATCGTGTTCCAGACCTGTGACGACCCGACCGATCCGCACTACGACGAGCTCGCGCACATGCACGAGGAAATCGCGAACCTGCGCACAACCGATAGCCGCGCGTATTGCCTGCATCCACTGCCGTGGCCACGCGCGATCATCGATGAGGAACGCCGCCTGGCGTCGTCGTATGCGAACTACCTGATCGTCAACGGTGCGGTGGTGGTGCCGTCCTACGGCGACAATGCGGACGAGCAAGCCGCCAAGGTCATCGCCACCGCACATCCGGGGCGCGAAATCGTCGTGGTCGATGCACGCGCGCTGATCTGGCAGAACGGCAGCGTGCATTGCCTGACCATGCAATTGCCGCAAGGTGTGCTGGCCGGTTGACCGATTATTCCCGAGCGTGTTCCCGCGTGTGCGCTTCAGTGCAGATCCAAGCTGATCTGACAAGGGGCCACGTAACGAACTGATTAGAGCTGTGGCGCAGATCATGGTACGTATCGCCCATTTGGAGCGGCTGGAATCGACCATAACGAGACATTCGCAGTCTCCACCGAACTGCCAGAGAGCGGCCATTCCAAGCTCCGCGTCAACCGAAGGGCCTGAGTCTTGCAAATCCTGCCAACCCCGAAATAAAGGGTATTCAAACTTTGCCGTGGGGAGCGTCTCTATGGTCTGTTGCTTTTTCCCATGGCTCAGTCGAACCCGTCGGCGAGAATACCGTCGTTGCCGTCGTTGCCGCTGAAATAAAAGTGGCGTGTGCTTTCGATCAGGCCGCCTGATCCGCCCACCGATCGTCGTGAAATCGCCGCCTACGAGGGTCTTGCCGTTGGCCTGTACCGCCAGTGCGGAGACGAATCCCCGCATTCGGATGGAAGCCATCGTTGGCGTTGTGCGCGAAGCTGACCCCAGGCATCGATGCCATTGCAAGCGGCAACAGACAAGGCCCACTCAAGAAGCCGAGAACGCGTGCGTGCAGCGCCATGATGATTTCTCCTGATAATAAATCGCGTTACCCGAAACCCGGTGTTTGCGTCAGCACATCATCGCCAGACACGACATCGAAAATGTGCTCCGGATCGATCAGGCTTTAGCTCCGTCCACCCTGGTAAACCGCAGCGCGGCCCTCCACGGACTCCCGATGTGCGTGACCTTCCGCAACCCACTTTGACCGCGCGCTCGCGGTCCCCGACAGCCACGGCGGATTCCCAGCAGGGATATCGGCATCGATGCGTCCCGTCGCGCTAATTTCCGCCGCTCTCGTTCAGTCGAATCCGTTGGCAAAAATGCGATCGCCGAGGCTCAGATAGACCTGGCGTGTGCTTTCGATCAGGCCGCTCGATTCGCCGCCCATACCTGAAGCGACCTGACCGCGTGTGCGCAGATAGAAATTCACTCCGAGCGGCGGAACGAATCCGTCATAACGCCAGCCGCTGTAGGTGGGTTCCATGATGCCCACGGTCCCATAGGTGCTGCCGTCCAGTGAAAACAGCAGTTGCGGCGGCAACGCCAATGCCGGACCAGCGCCGGAACGTGTCCAGATCACTAAATAAGCGCCAGTCGGGAAGGTGGAACTAACCGTCAGAGACTGGAGCGCCGTTGTTGGCGAACTGAGTCGCGCGATGTAATTGCGGGCTTGGCCGCCAATGGTTGTGAACTCCCCGCCCACTAATACCTTGCCATCGGGCTGTGCCGCCAGAGCGAAGACACCCTTGTTCGCATTGGGATTGAAAGTCGGGTCTGCGCTACCGTCAGTATTTAGCCGCGCGATGCCATTGCGCGGCTGTCCACCGATCGTGGTGAAAAACCCACCAACCACCAACTTGCCATCGGGCTGCAGCGCCAAGGCGTACACGGATCCATTGGCGTTCGCATTGAATGCCGTGTCCGCGCTGCCGTCGACATTCAGCCGCGCGATAAAATTGCGCGTCTGTCCACCGATCGTGCTGAAAT
>JBDTWV010000121.1:0-6894 GCA_040006495.1 Dokdonella sp. | reverse complement strand
CCGGCGATGCGTGCCAGCACGGCGTGTGCAGAGACATCCTCCCCATCGGTGAAATACGCGCGCAGCAATGCGTGTTTGAGCGCACGTTCCTTGCCGGCGTCTTCAAGCGCGGCCCAATGCAGCAACCGGTGCGCGTCGAAGGTGTTGTAGACGCGGCCGCGCTGGTTGAATACGAAGCCGAGTTCAGCGCCGCGCGCGCGGATCGCCTCGCGGTTGCGTTCGAGTTGCTCCGAGGTCGATCCGTATTTCTGCACCAGGTGTTCAGTCGCATCCTGGCCTTGTGCTGGCATCTGCGGATTGAGTTCGAACGGCTGGAAGTGCAGTTCGACCGCGACGTTGTCGCCAACTCGTTCAATCGCCTGTTCCAGCGACTTCAGGCCGACCGCGCACCACGGGCAGGACACGTCGGAAACAAAATCGATGCGGATCGGAACGGGTGATTTCACAGCGGACATCGGTATACCTCGTCAATGCATGCGACCGCGTGCGGCGATCGGGATCTTCGTGTGGACATGGCGCCACATTCGCTGCAATCAAGCCGTGGGCGTTGCCGGCGCTTCCACCAGGTAGGTCAGCTTGCCGCGCACGACGCGCGCGGGTGATGTCATCGGATGCACGATGGTGTGCTTGGCGTCGAGGATGTGGATGACTTCGATGCCGCGCACGCACAGCACATCGGAAATCATCGATCGATGGCAGCGCCACCAGACTGCCTCGGCGCACATCACTGCGGTGCGCGAACGGTTCGCAATGTCGAGCAGTTCAGCCAGGCCGTGTGCGAATTCCGCGCTCGCCATGTAGTCCGCATAACCGCGGAACGACGCGTTGCGCCATGCTGTGTTCAGTGAGTCCGGCGCGACGCGGCGACGGCCGCCGAGCGCCTCCAGCCAGTGATAGCCGATCGCGTGGGCTTCGAGCGTCGCCGCCAATGCATCGGTGCCGTATTGCGGATACTTGCGCGAGCCCGGAAACCGACGCACATCAGCGATCGCCTGGATCTGGTATTCGGCGAGCAGCCCGAGGAATTCATCAAGCGGGCGCGTCGAATGCCCGATCGTCCAGATCGTCGCAGGGTCCGCTGGCTGCTTCTGCTTGGCCATCGCTCAATCGATTGCGTGTAGTGCACTGCCCTTGTGTGCAGCGATGTGATCGGTCTTGTCGCTCTTGATCTCGTATTGCGGATCGTCGGCGCTGGCGCGATGGGTGTGGCCCTTGTAATCGAAATCGCGAGTGTGGATCTTGATGATCGTTCCGCTGACGTGGCCCGCCTCGGAATTCCAGCCCACGTGATCGCCGATCTTGAACTTCGTCGCCATCTTCGTCGCCTCCGATTTCATGCCTTTGCGTGCAACAACGCCTTCGAGCGTGCGCACACGTTGTCGATGCTGAATCCGTACTCGCGCAGAACTGTTTCGCCGGGCGCCGACGCACCGAATTTGTCAATGCCGATTACCTCGCCCTGATCCCCGACATAGCGGTGCCAACCCTGCGGACTACCCGCTTCGACTGACAGACGCGCGCGCACATCGGGCGGCAAAACGGAGTCGCGATACGCCTGTGGCTGCGCATCAAACAGGTCCCAGCTTGGCATCGACACGCAGCGCACGGCGATACCCTCACCCTGCAGACGTGCCGCAGCGGCAACGATCAGGCTGACTTCTGAACCGCTCGCGATCAAGATCAGATTAGGTTTGGCATCTTTTGCATCGCAAAGCACATAGGCGCCCTTGCGCAGGCCATCGGCGGAAGCAAAGCGGGTGCGGTCGAGCGTCGGCAGGTCCTGCCGGCTCAATGCGAACAGCACGGGCCGGTGGCGCGACTCGATCGCGACGCGCCAGGCAACCGCGACTTCGTTCGCGTCGGCCGGACGCAACACGGTGAGCTTTGGAATCGCACGCAGGCTCGCCAGTTGCTCGATCGGCTCATGCGTGGGGCCGTCCTCGCCAACCGCGATGCTGTCATGAGTGAATACATGGATCACATGCAGGCCCATCAACGCGGCGAGCCGGATCGACGGACGCATGTAATCCGAGAAGATCAGGAAGGTCGCTCCGAATGGAACGATGCCGCCGTGCGCCGCCATGCCGTTCGCGATCGCGGCCATCGCGTGCTCGCGCACGCCGAAATGCAGGTTGCGTCCGGCATAGCTCCAGCCACCGCCATCGGAGCCTTGCTCGTCTTCGCTCGGCGTCGGAATCGGGTTGAAATCACCGAGTCCTTTCAGCGCGGTTTTGGTTGACGGGTCGAGATCGGCCGAACCTCCTGAGATCGTCGGCAGTTTCGCCGCGATCGCATTCATGACCTTGCCGCCGGCGACACGCGTCGCCATGCCTTTCGCATCAACCGGGAACACCGGAATATCGGAGTCCCAGCCGGTTGGCAATTCACCGCGCAGGCTGCGCTGCAATTCCGCGGCGAGATCGGGAAACGCTTTCGCATATGCCGCCATGCCTTCGTTCCAAGCTTTCTCGTTGCGCGCGCCACGCACGAGTGCCTCGCGCATATGCTGTTTCGCATCGTCCGGAACGAAGAACGCCGGCTCAACCGGCCAACCGAGGTTCTGTTTGGTTTTCTTCACGTCTTCCACACCGAGCGGCGAGCCATGTGCCTTGAAGCTGTCCTGCTCGGGCGAGCCATAGCCGATATGCGTGCGCACCAGGATTAGCGAGGGTCGCGCCGTTTCTGCCCGTGCAGCCTCAATCGCCGCTTCGATCGCGCCAACGTCATTGCCATCGACGACGTTCAGCGTATGCCAACCGTAAGCGCGGAACCGCGCTGCGCGATCTTCGGTGAACGTGATCGGGGTGCCCCCGGCAAGCGTCACATAGTTGTCGTCGTACAGGCAGATCAACTTGCCAAGCTTCAAATGCCCGGCTAGTGAACCGGCTTCGGCGGTGATGCCTTCCATCAGGTCGCCATCACTGACCAGCGCATAGGTGTGATGGTCGATGACCGCGTGTCCGTCGCGGTTGTAGCGCGCTGCGAGTTGCGCTTCGGCGATCGCCATTCCAACCGCATTGACCATGCCCTGACCGAGGGGCCCGGTGGTGACTTCGACGCCCGGCGTGTGGCCATATTCGGGGTGCCCTGGCGTCTTGCTGCCCCACTGGCGGAACTGCTTGATGTCATCGAGCGATACGCCGTAGCCGGTCATATAGAGCAGGCTATAGAGCAGCGCCGAACCGTGGCCGGCCGACAGCACGAAACGATCTCGGTCGGGCCATGCGGGATTGCCCGGATTGCATTTCAGGAAGCGCGTCCACAGCGTGTAGGCCATCGGCGCCGCGCCAAGCGGCAGTCCGGGATGGCCGCTGTCGGCTTTCTGCACCATGTCAACCGACAGAAAACGCAGGGTGTTAATGCATCGTTGATCGAGTGAGGCGGACATGGCGGCTTCCTAGTTGAATGGTGTGTGTTGGCGGGGACTGGGTGGCGGCCGGTTTCATCCAGCTGGGCGGCCCCACGTCCAATTACGTATCTCCGGCAGATCCTCGCCGTAGGTGTCGATGTATTGCTTGTGCTCGACCAGCTTGTCTTTGAGTTGTTGCTTCAAATAGACGCCTGCCGCGCCGGTCTGCGGCACACGATCGATGACGTCCATGACGAGATGGAAGCGGTCGAGATCATTCAGCACAGTCATGTCGAAGGGCGTGGTGATCGTGCCCTCCTCCTTGTAACCGCGCACATGGATGTTGTCGTGGTTGGTGCGCCGATAGGTCAGGCGATGGATCAGCCACGGATAGGCATGGAACGCGAAAATGACCGGCCTATCGCCGGTGAACAGCGCGTCGAAGTCCACGTCATTCAATCCATGCGGGTGTTCGCTTTGCGGTTGCAGGCGCATCAAGTCGACGACATTGACGACACGGATTTTCAGCGCTGGCAGGTGCTCACGCATGATCGAGACTGCGGCGAGCGTTTCCAGTGTGGGCACGTCACCGCAACAAACCATGACCACATCGGGCGCGGCGCCTTGGTCGTTGCTGGCCCACTGCCAGATGCCGATGCCTTCGCTGCAATGCTTGACGGCGGCATCCATGCTCAGCCACTGCGGCGCCGGATGCTTGCCAGCGACCACCACGTTGACGTAGTGGCGACTGCGCAGGCAGTGGTCCATCACCGACAACAGGCAGTTCGCATCCGGGGGCAGATACACCCGTACCACCGAGGCTTTCTTGTTGACGACGTGGTCGATGAAGCCGGGATCCTGATGCGTGAAGCCATTGTGGTCCTGGCGCCAGACGTGCGAGGCGAGCAGGTAGTTGAGCGAAGCGATCGGGCGACGCCAGGGCAGTTGTGCGCTGACCTTCAACCACTTGGCGTGCTGGTTGAACATCGAATCGACGATGTGGATGAAGGCCTCATAGCAGTTGAACAGACCATGCCGGCCAGTCAGCAGATAGCCTTCAAGCCAACCTTCGCACTGGTGCTCACTAAGCATTTCCATCACGCGCCCGCTCGGCGCGAGCCACTGGTCGTTCGGCTCGGTCTCGGCCATCCACTGCCGCTCGGTTTTTTCGAAGACTGCCGGCAGACCGTTGGAGACCGTCTCGTCTGGACCGAAGATACGAAAGTTCCGTTGCGGCTCGTTCAGCGCCACGACATCGCGCAGGAAGGGACCGAGTACGCGCGTGTCGCCGATTCCGCGTACACCAGGAAGCGGAATGTCGATTGCGTATTCTCTGAAGTCCGGCATGCGCAGGTCGCGCAGCAGGATGCCGCCGTTGGCGTGCGGATTGGCGCCCATGCGCCGCTCACCCTTCGGCGCGAGTTCGGCCAGTTCCGGTCGCAGACGGCCGTCAGCGTCGAACAGCTCGTGCGGCCGGTAACTGAGCAGCCAGTCTTCGAGTTGCTTGAGGTGTTCGGGAGGTGCGCTCGCGGATATGGAGATCGGCACCTGATGCGCGCGGAACGTGCCCTCGTTGGGCAATCCGTCGACCATCTTCGGCCCGGTCCAACCCTTCGGTGAGCGCAGCACGATCACCGGCCAGCACGGTCGCGTGAGGTGGCCACCGATGCGCGCGTTATGCTGGATGCGCTTGATCTTCTCGATCGCAGTGTCGAGCGCCGCCGCCATGGCCTCGTGCATCAATGCCGGTTCGTGGCCTTCAACGAAGATCGGTGTCCAGCCGTAACCGCGCAGCAGTTGCTCAAGTTCGTCGTGTGGAATGCGCGCGAGTACGGTCGGGTTCGCGATCTTGTAACCGTTGAGGTGCAGGATCGGCAGCACTGCGCCATCGCTGGCCGGGTCGAGGAACTTGTTGGAGTGCCAGGCGGTGGCCAGTGGCCCGGTTTCCGCCTCGCCATCGCCGATCACGCAGGCGACGACCAGATCGGGATTATCGAATACGGCGCCGAACGAATGACTGAGCGAATAGCCCAGCTCGCCGCCCTCATGGATCGAGCCGGGGCATTCCGGTGAGACATGGCTCGGAATGCCGCCGGGAAACGAGAACTGCACGAACAGTTTGCGCAGCCCGGCTTCGTCCTGGCTGATGTCCGGATAGATTTCGCTGTAGGTGCCTTCGAGATAGGTGTTGCCGACCAATGCCGGACCGCCATGACCGGGACCCGAAACATAGATCATGTCGAGGTCGTATTTCTTGATGACCCGGTTCAGATGCACGTAGATGAAGTTCTGTCCGGGCGTGGTACCCCAGTGCCCGAGCAGCATGCGTTTGACGTCCGCGAGCGCCAGCGGCCGCCTAAGCAGAGGATTATCGTAGAGGTAGATCTGGCCGACCGAGAGATAATTGGCGGCGCGCCAGTAGGCGTCCATGCGCTCAAGCAAGTCTGGCGCGAGTGCCTTGTCCGTCATGGTCTCATGCACTCCGTATTGAGTCGCACAGTCTGCGCGATGCCGGCCGTGGCACTTGCACCACATCTGGTCGTCAGTGGCACTTGCGATCTCATGGCCGCTTCACTGCACGCTACGCGATCGTTCGATCGACGATGGCTTGCGCCTCGCCGAGAATCTTTTCCAGATGATCCTTGCTGCGAAAACTTTCCGCGTAGATCTTGTAGATATCCTCAGTGCCCGATGGTCGTGCCGCGAACCAGCCATCGGTCAGGATAACCTTGACCCCACCGATCGCCGCCGCGTTGCCAGGCGCATGATCGAGGATCTGTTCGATCTTCTCGCCGGCAAGCGCGGTGATCTTGAGATCGCTCGCGGCGAGTTTGCCGAGCTTGGCGCGCTGCGCCGCATTCGCCGGCGCTTCGACGCGATCGGCGAATGGCTCACCCAGATCGCGCACGAGATCGCGATACAACTCACCCGGATCGCACCCCCGTTTCGCGGTGATTTCCGCCGAAAGCAGTGCCGGCACGAGGCCATCCTTGTCGGTTGTCCACACCGAACCATCGCGGCGCAGGAACGCCGCGCCCGCGCTTTCCTCGCCGCCGAAACCGAGCGCGCCGTCGAACAAGCCGTCGACAAACCATTTGAATCCAACCGGCACTTCATACAATCTGCGGCCGAGGCGCTTGCTGACGCGATCGATCATCGAGGTGCTGACGACGGTCTTGCCGACCGCTGCGGTCATGTTCCACTGCGGACGATGCTGGAACAGGTAATCGATCAGCACCGACAGATAATGGTTCGGCAGCATAAGCCCGCCACTCTTGGTTACGATGCCGTGGCGATCGTGATCGGTGTCGCACGCGAACGCGACGTCGTACTGGTTTTTGAGGCCGATCAATCGCTGCATCGCATATTTTGATGACGGATCCATGCGGATCTTGCCGTCCCAGTCCACGGTCATGAAGCTAAAGGTCGGGTCGACCTCCTCGCTGACCACGGTGAGATCGATCTTGTAGCGCTCGGCGATCGGCGCCCAGTAATGCACGCCGGCGCCACCGAGCGGATCAACGCCCATGCGGATGCCGGCGCCG
>JBDTWV010000120.1:0-6896 GCA_040006495.1 Dokdonella sp. | reverse complement strand
TTTGAAATGACCAAATTTTCGTGGCCCTCTGTTCTGCTGATTGCTGCCCTTTTCTGTGCAGTTGCATCACTAACTGCGTTTTCCGTTGTTTTTTTGCAAACAGGTCAAGGGAGCTTGGGCTACGCCATCGCGCCGTTCATCTTGGCGGTTTACGCTGCCAGCAGGCTTCTTCGTTCGCGCGCGGCTCGTCACTCGGCACTGTGAAGCAACGGCCTAACTCCAACGTAGGATGTGCCATGGATCGAACAACAGGGCTTAGCAAAAAACAGAAAGTCATGTTGACTTCGCTGCTGGGGATCGCTGTTTTCGCCCCCGTGCTCCTAAGCACCAACGCTAGGCTCCCTTGGATTCCTGCTTGGTTGGGCGGGGTCATCGCGCTCGTTGGCCTGACTGGGGCACTCTTGGTCTTCTGGCAAACCCGTGCTTTACGCACCAGGTTTCTTGTACTGTTTTTCGTTGGGATTGGTGTCGCCGCAGTAGGTGGTGCGCTGATCGGCCACGCTTAACCAGCCCGGCCGAGCAAGCTGCGAACGACGCAGGCCGACACATAGCGGCAGGTGAAAATCTGTGACCTTGCCCGCCGGACGGAAGTCGATGCTGGTCACGCGCAACGGTGCGTTGAGTCCGAGAGCTAGAGAAAAAGAGATTCCCTCGGTGACAGCGTCCCGTCATGCTCGTTCGGTGTCAATTCAAGACTCACGCGGCCGACGGCTGAGGTTCGACACGAATCAGGTCCTTCGATGGCGCTGTTCCAACTCGTTAGGCGGCATTGCCAATAGGGCGTGTTCTTTCCATCGATCAGCCAAGCGACTTCGCCGGCGAATGGCAGCCAGATGCCCGCGTGTCGCTGGTATTCTGAAAATTGTCCGCGCCAGGGCGTCGGCAATTGGGGTGAAGTTGCCGAACGCGGACGATCAGCCGCAAAGGCGCTGGCGATCCGTCCATCCGAGTTGAGTCCAAGGATGACTTCTGAGGCGGTGTCGCCGTGTCCTGCGCAGACCGTGAACGTGTCGGAACCGTCAACGCGCCATCTGAGCGCTGCATTCGACATTATGGCCTGTGGTGCCCAGGCGATTTCGGCCAGGTAGCGCATCAATTCGCCGCGCACCAGCGCTGCTGTGTGTTTGGCACGCGCGAGCGGCACGATGCCGAGAGCCATGATCTCGAACCGCCCTTCGCCAGCCAGAAGGGCATCCCGCCCGGTAATGAGACCGAACGGGCCCACCTTCGCCTGCCAGTCGAACTCGCATGTTCGCGTTGAGATCAACTGTGAAGCGGCAAACTTTAGCCAGCGGTCGGAACCAAGGCTGGCCTTCATCCGCCCGACTTGGGTGAGCTCAACTTTCGATGGCGTGTCATCTTGCAACGCGCCCAGGCGCATCCCAAGATCATGGACAGCGGTTGGCAGCCTCGCGCGATTTGCTTGCGGGTCTCTCACGACAGTTTTCGCTGCACTGGCGTTGCCGAAATGTCGGCAGCGTCGAGTGGTCCGAACATAAAAATCAGTCTGGCGTTCTCCGCAACGCGGCCCGGAAGATACTTGTCGACTTTCGCGCGCCGGTCGGCGGCATAGCCGGCGGTGACGCACGATCGTGGGCAGGCCAGGCGATTGGAGAGGTTATTCAGAACCACAGCTTCCATGAAGACGATAGTGATAGAAGACGGTGCGTCGCGATTGGCCCCACGCAGCGCGAAAAAACGGACCGGTCCCATACACTGCAAAATGAAGGCCCAAACAATCGCTGGCACGCTGTTCATCGCGTCAGGTTTGAACGTTCGTGGTCCGAACCTGACTGGTGATGTCACGACGCGATCACGGTTGTTGCTGGTCGGCGAAGCGAATAGGGCAGACTTGGGCCACGGCCAAACCGCATGACGATGTCCGGGCGACGGCCCGGCATGCCGACAAGCGCTGCCAACGCCGGCCGCAGAGCGGCCACTTCGACTGGCTGGTTGACGAAGGCGCATTTCAGTCCGAGCGCGGTTGCCTGAAGGGCAAAACGTTGGCAGGCCCGGCCCACCGCGACCCAATGCTCGTGATCGGCTCGGGCACCGGCGAAAACGGCGATGCCCGAGGACGATCGCAACTGACGGGCATAGTTGTCGCTCTCGGATTTGGCCGTGACCAGCAAATTGAAGGCGCGTTGGCCAAGCCAGTCCGGCAAGGTCGGAGAGCCGCTCGCCGCGCTGTAGAGACCGTCACCTGACATGAGCGCATCGCGAGGATTGAAACGAATCCAGGATTTGAGTTCGCGGATGAAAGTCGGGTCGCTCATCTGTGCGTTGTTGCCGCTGACGACCAGATCGCGAAGCTGGTTCATCCGTGGCGGATCGGTCATGAGGATGAGATCGACCCTCGGTATGGCCGCCGCTGCGGCAAGCGTCTTTAGCTCGGAGGGACTGATGGCGCGACCATCATAGTCGCCGCGTGTCGATTGCCGTTTCGGGATGGCGTCAAATAGCGCTGAAGGTGCCGGGGCCGAGTCGCGGTAATCGAACGCGATTCTCCCGTCACCGGAGTTGTCAAAGCGAAGATTGCCGGCATGACCGCGCGCCGTGGCCGCAAGCGCAAGCGTTTCGGCGGCGCACCCAAGGCTAACGAAAACGTGGTGGTCGTCCGGATCGACTACCGGCGTTCGGCGCGAGAAATCAGGTCGAATCGTTATTCGGTGTGGGGCAATATCGAACCGCCACGGCTGCGTGTTGTGGCCGTTTGGTGCGAGTGTGGCGTAGCGGATGAGGTCCACCGCCTCTGGATACGCTGAAAGCATTGCACGCATTGACTTGGCGGCCTCGTCGTAATCCGATGAGGATCCCATCTGTTTTGCACCCACGTACCAGGTTCCGGCGCCGAGCGCGGCGAGGGTGCCACCTCCAATGAGGAACTGTCGCCGGTCCATTGCTGCTTCCCGCGGGTTGTCGCTGTTTCGAAACACGTGTCGAGCTTCGCCAATCGAACTCCCAAGTGCGCTGCGACATCGTTTGCATAGAGGTGAACGCTATTCACGAGTCGATGACTGGGCTCGTGTATTTTTCGGTTACCGAGACTTGGAGAGCTGACACTGACCTTGTTCTTGTTAACCCTGCGTCACGGGATCACCTGGCAACCACGTGAAAGCCCTAGAGTGTTTGCGCTGGATAAGGCTTAGCCAGAAAAGGTTGAACCTGACGGTCGAGCACTGAGCAGCGCGTGCAACACACAACCCGCCGTGACCATAGGTTTGTCTGCCAGTCTGCTCGGCGTCGCGCCCGGCACGCTGTGAGCCTTCTGGACATCATGCCGACTACATGGGGTTGATCTACCCATCAGTCGTGTCCGTGCGAATAACTGGTTCTGGCCGCTATGTAAAGCTTTACATAGCGGCCACTATGCATAGATCTCAACTATGTAAAGCGCTCGCGAGCATTCCTTTTCGATAGAGGAGCCGTGCGGTGCCTGGGGTCACTGTTCGGTGAGCTTCTAGACATAGTTTTGACGGTCGAGTCCATTGAAGGTCCCCACTCCTGGAGATCTTTATGGCTACGGCTCGCTCACCACAACGCACCCACATCAATTGGCTTACCGAGGGATTGCTCGCCTCTCACGTCGATGCGTTCAAGCAGTACCTGATCGAACGCGGCTACGCTGCGACCGCTCGTGCTCATGGCGTGGGTAGCATTGCGCACTTCGCGCAGTGGGCCCACGAGCGTCGATTGCGTGTGTCGCGTATTGATGAAGCAGCTGTCGCCGAGTTCCTCGATAGGCACCTGCCTGGCTGTCGTTGCACTGGGCCTGTCTTGCGTGGTCGACGCTACCTGAGTGCGGCGCTGGGTCATCTGTTGGTGGTGCTGCGTGATCGCGGTGCCATCGCGTTGCCGGCTGTGGTGACAACGCCGGTGGATGAGGAACTGCGCCGTTACGATCAGCACATGGATCATGCGCGGGGTCTGGCACCGAAGTCCCGGCGCACAGCGCTGCGCATCGCACGGCGACTGCTCACGTCGCGCTTCGGCAACGGCGCTGTCGACATCGGAGCGATCAAGCCCCAACACGTGCGTCGCTTCTTCGCGCAACAAGCCAAGCTCTACAGCAAACCGGCAATCGCCGGAACTGTGGTATCCGCACTGCATGGATATTTTCACTATCGCGCGACCCTTGGTGATGCAGTACACGGCCTGATCGGCGCCGTGTCATATCCCGCCAACTGGCAGTTCTCATCACTTCCCAAGACACTGACAACCGGCGAAGTCGAGCAACTGGTGGGCTCGCTCGGTGAAGTCGGTCGCTCCCGTCGGCGCGCCGACGCCATCGTGCGCTGCGCCCTCGATCTTGGGCTGCGCAGCGGTGAAGTCGCCAGACTCGGATTGGACGATATCGATTGGCGCGCCGGAACGATCACGCTACGTCGTACCAAGGGGCGCCGCGAAGACGTGCTGCCACTTCCAGCCACCACAGGCAAGGCGATCGCCGCGTACCTCAAGCTCGAACGCCCCAAGACCAACAACCGTGCGGTGTTCGTGCGCCACATTGCGCCTCGCGATGAGCCTGTCGGCCCGGACTTGGTGCGCAAGACGATTCGCCAGGCCTACGCACGTGCAGGACTGCCTTACACGCGCTCGCACCTGCTACGGCACACGATGGCCAATCGCCTGCTGGCGGCCGGGTCCACTTTAAAGGAGGTGGCCGATGTGCTGCGCCACCGTTCGCTCAACACCACGCTCATCTACGCCAAACTCGACAGCCGCAGCCTTACCGATGTCGCCCTGCCGTGGCCGGGGAGTGCGCCATGAGCACGCCCAGCCTGTTGACGCTCGTCGAGCGCTATCTCGCCGAACGCGGTCGCCTTGGGTTCGGCCTGCGAAGCCCCGCCTATGGCTTGCGCAGCTTTGCGCGGCATGTCCGCACCGTCGCCCATCACGGACCGCTGACGGTGGAGATCATGACCGACTGGGCACGTCGTGACAGCCATGGCAGCACGGATCCTCGCACTTGGGCGCGGCGGCTCAAGCTGTTGCGCCCCTTCACGCGCTGGCTGCAGCAGTTCGAGCCGCGCACCGAGGTGCCCGACGGTGCCACCTTCGGACGCTTGTCCGAGCGGCTGGCACCGCACATCTACTGCGAGCAGGAGATTGTCGATCTGCTGGCGGCCGCACGCCGGCTCGGGCCGGCGTCTGGGCTGCGTGGTCGCGCCTACGAGACGCTGTTCGGTCTGGTTGCCTGCTGTGGCCTGCGGATCTCCGAGGCGCTGGCACTGCGCATTGTCGACGTCGATCTCAAGCGCGGGTTGCTCACGATCCACCAGACGAAGTTCGGCAAGTCACGGCAGGTGCCAATGCACCCGAGCGCTGTGGAAGCATTGCGTTGCTATCGGGTGACCCGCGATCAGGCGGGCCAGTCCATGCAGCCAGATGCTCCGTTCTTTGTCGGCACGCGATCTCGCCGGCTTGGACTGCCTCTGGGTAGCCGCCAGGTGCATCGTGTCTTCGGCGAACTGCGTCAGCAACTGGGATGGCCTAATCGCGGCGCGCACGATGCAGCGCGTATCCACGATCTGCGACACACCTTCGTCGTGCGTCGCATCTTGCTGTGGCAGACCCAGAGCGTGGACATTGATCAGGCGATGTTGTCGCTGTCGACCTACGTCGGTCACACGAAGGTGACCAACACCTATTGGTACCTCACCGCCGTTCCGGAGCTGATGGCACTAGCCGCAGCGCGCTTCGAGTCATGCATGCCACGGTCGGAGGTGTCCGATGCGTAATGCCACTGCATCCAAGCCCCCGTCGTTCGCCTCGCTGGTCCAGGCGTTCTTCACCGAGTACCTGGTCACGCAGCGGGCAGTCAGCCCGTGCACCGTGGCGTGCTACCGCGATGCGTTGATGCTGTTTCTGGACTTCGCCAGCCACAAGCTGGGCAAGACGACGACGGCCCTGCGATTGATCGACATGCAGCCCGATCTGATCCTGGCTTTCCTGGATCATCTCGAGCATGAGCGGCACAACGCGGTGCGCAGTCGTAACCTGCGCCTCACCGCGCTGCGCGCATTCCTGAAGTTCGCCGGTCGGCGCGATGTGTCGTCACTGCAAGCCGTGGAGCGCGCGCTGGCCGTGCCGATGAAGCGCTTCGAACGGCCGATGCTGGGATTCCTTACCCGCGAGGAGATGACCGCCGTACTCGGCCAGCCAGGTTCCAGTTGGACCTCTCAGCGCGATCATCTTCTACTGGCACTGCTCTACAACACCGGCGCGCGCGTCTCCGAGGTTATCGGTGTGCGGGTGGCCGATGTCGTTCTCGAAGGAGCCGCTTGCGTACATCTGCAAGGCAAAGGCCGCAAGCAGCGCTCGGTACCCCTGTGGAAGACCACGGTGCAGGAGATCCGTGCATGGCTGCGCCTGAATGCCACACTGCGTGGCGAGGCAGCTCTGCTGCCCAACCGCGACGGACATCCCATGACACGTTGCAACGTCGTGCAGCGTCTCGAACTGGCTGTGTCACGTGCGGCTACGGGACTGGCCAGCCTCGCCAACAAACAGGTCTCTCCGCATACGCTGCGACACACCACGGCCATGCACTTGCTGCAGTCTGGCGTGCCGTTCAACGTCATCGCGTTGTGGCTCGGGCATGAGAGCACGAACACCACCCATCGCTATGTCGAGGCCGACCTCACGATGAAGGAGAAAGCCCTTGCCCGGTTGGAGGCGCCTGATACCAAGCTGCGCCGCTTTCATGCACCGGACTCGCTCATGCGGTTCTTGAAAACGCTGTAACTATGTAAAGTGACCGCCGGCCAAAATGCCTGATGCAAAAGGGCCGGCACCACTCCAATCCGGGTAACTACGCATAGTTGAGATCTATGCATAGTGGCCGTGAGTGGACGGTCATGAAGTGACTTCCTGGATCGTCGACAAGGCACTGC